>CADCTO010000296.1 GCA_902805585.1 uncultured Armatimonadota bacterium
GTGGTCGGAATGGCACACGCCGGGTGGCGAGGGCTCGTAGCGGGGGTACTGCCGAACACGGTGGCGACGATGGGGCGGACGTTCGGCTCCCGGCCGGCCGATCTCGTCGCCGGCATCGGTCCCTGCATCGGGGTCTGCTGCTATGAGGTCGGGCAGGAGGTGTCGAATCGTTTCGACCCGGCGGATGTCCGGACAGGCGCAGACACAGACTGCTCGCCACACGTGGATCTGGCCGCCGCCGCCGCACGCCAGCTCCGGGCGGCGGGAATCCCGGCGGAGCGCATCGACCACGCCGGCCACTGCACGTCCTGCCTTTCCGACCGCTACTTTTCCCACCGGCGCGACCGGGGAGGCAGCGGGCGGATCGGGGCGCTGATCGGGCTCCGAGCGGCTTGACAGGCGAACGCCCCGCGTGGTTTATTTTCGGCATGAAACGGATCGAATGTGTCATCCGGCCGGTGCGGCTGGAGGCGGTCAAGACGGCGCTCGGCGAGCTGGGGGTCACGGGCCTGACGGTGAGCGACGTGCGGGGCACCGGGGGCGCCGCCGGGATGGAGTCGCCGATGGGCCGCGGCTACTCGATGACGCTGCCGCCGAAGATCAAGATCGAGATCGTGACGCGGGACGAAGACGTGGAAGAGGTCGTGCAGACCGTCCTCGCCCATGCCCGCACGGGCGACCCCGGTGACGGCGTCATCTGGGTGCTCCCCGCGGCGACCGCCATCCGCATCCGGACCGGCGACGAGGGCGAGGGAGTTTTGTAGGGATTGAGGGGAGAGGCCGGCGGGTAGATCCGCCGGCCTCTCCCCTCTCGCCCCTCATCCCTCAATTCACAACACTTGAGCCAGCCATTCACCCGCGGCCGCCAGGTCGTCCTGCCCGAGCCCGTGCCCTCCGGGATGCCAGTGGAGGGTGACGTCCGCCCCGGCGGAGCGGAGCAGGGCTGCTAGCTGTTCGGTCTGCGCGGGCGACACGATAGGGTCGCGACGCCCGGCCGCGAGGAAGAGCGGTCGCCCCGACAGGTCCGGCATCGTTTCGGGGACGAGCGGCACCATGGGGCGCAGCAGGACCGCGCCCGCCAGCGTTTCGGGCCGCAGCAGCAGGACGGCGGCGGCGATGTTGGCGCCGTTCGAGTAGCCGACGGCGAGGACGCGCAGGGGGTCGAATCCATACGCCTGCGCGGACGCCGCAACGAAATCGGCCAGTTCTTCGGCGCGCCGCCGCACGTCCTCCTCGTCGAAGACGCCCTCCGCAAGCCGGCGGAAGAAGCGGGGCATGCCGTTTTCGAGGACCTTGCCGCGCGGGCTAAGCAGGCCCGCGCCGGGCAGAAGCGACTGCCCCAGCGGGAGCAGGTCGTCCTCGCTGCCGCCGGTGCCGTGCAGCAGGAGCAGGGTCACGGGCCGGTCCGCCTGCTGTGCCGGGACGAAACGGTGTACAAAATCCAGATCCAACGGGTCCACAGTTAATCCCCCTCCCCCGGGACACGGAGCGGCGGCAGCATCCGCTCCAGGAGGCCCCGCTGCGGCTCGACCCAGGGCGGCAGCATCAGCCGTGAACCGAGGGTTTCGGCGGGCTCGTCCACGGCGAAACCCGGGGGATCGGTCGCTATCTCGAACAGCACGCCGCCGGGCTCGCGGAAGTAGATGGAATGGAAATACTGCCGGTCCATGACCGGGCTCACGTTGAGGCCGAGGCCGTCGATGTGCTGCCGCCAGCGCGCCTGGCTCGCGTCGTCGCGGACGCGCCAGGCGACGTGGTGGACGTTGCCGACGGCGACGTGCCCGCGCGGCGCCTCCGGCTGGCACAGCAGATCCACGCGCGTCCCCGCCCCGTCGCCCGTCGCGTAGCGGAACCGGTTGCCCTGTTCGCCCGCCGCGCGGAAGCCGAGCCCGCCGGTGAGCAGGGTGGCCGTGCGCTCGTACCCCTCCAGCGACAGCGTGACGGAATGGACGCCCCGGACGGTGTGCTCGGGCGGGACGACGGCGCTCTCCCAGCCCGGTCCCTGTACCTCTTCCCGGGCGACCAGTTCCAGCGCCAGCCCGTCGTGGTCGGCGAAGATCAGCACCTGTTCGTCGAAGCGCGGGGAGGGCCCCTCGACGTGGACGCCGTGGTCGCGCAGACGGGCGGCCCAGAAGTCGAGCGAAGCGGGCGGGATCGCGAACGCCGTAACGGTCGCCTGCCCGGTCCCCTTGCGCCCGCGCTGCGCGCCCGGCCAGGGGAAGAAGGTCAGGATCGTGCCGGGGTTGCCGTGGGCGTCGCCGTAGTACAGGTGGTACGTCCCCGGGTCGTCGAAGTTGATGGTCCGCTTCACCAGGCGCAGGCCGAGAACGCCCGCGTAAAAATCGACGTTGCGCTGCGGGTCGCCGGCGATGGCCGTGACGTGGTGGATGCCGAGCAGGGGGCCGGCATCGGGCGGCGGCGGCGCGGGAGGCTCCGGGCTCATTCGTTTTCTCCTTGCTTCAGGCGCGCCGCGAGCGCATCCACCAGACCGTCGATGGTGTACGATTCGGCGACCAGATCCGGCTCCCGCAGCAGCTCGCGGCAGGTCCGCGCCGTGACCGGCCCGATGGCCGCCAGCACCGTCGCGGCGGGCACCGGCACGTCCCCGACCGCTTCGCGGAAGTTTTTCACCGTTGAAGACGATGTGAAGGTGATGACGTCGAGCGCCCCATCCCGGAGCATGTCCCGAATCGCCGCCGCGCCGTCGGTCTCCAGCACGGTGCGGTAGGCCGGGACCACATCCACCGTCGCGCCGGCAGCGCGCCACGTTTCCGGGAGCACCTCGCGGGCTTCGGCCGCGCGCGGGAGGAGGATACGCCTTCCCCCCACCGGCTCCGGGAACTGCGCGGCGACGGCCTCGGCGACGAACTCGGTCGGCACGAAGTCGCTGCGGATGCCCCGCTCGCCCAGGGCGGCGGCGGTCGCCGGCCCGATGGCCGCGATCTTCGCCCCGCCGAACGCGCGTGCGTCGCGCCCCGCGCCCCCAAGACGCTCCCACACGTTCGCCACCCCGTTCGCGCTGGTGAAGACGACCCAGTCGTAGCCTGAAAGCTTCGGCAACACGTCGTCAAGCGCCGCGTAGCCGTCGTCAGGCGGCTCGATGCGGATGGTCGGGAACTCGACGGGCTCCGCGCCCGCCTGCCGCAGGCGCTCCGACAGCGCCGACGCCTGCTCGCGCGCCCGCGTCACCAGCACGCGCTTGCCGAACAGCGGGCCGGTGTCGAACCAGGCCAGCCGCTCGCGCCAGCGCACCACCTCGCCCACGACCGTCACGGCGGGCGGCTTGATCCCTGAGTCACGCGCGACGGCGACTATGGTCGCCAGGGTCCCCGTCGCCACGCGCTGCCGCGTCCACGTCCCCCACTCCACCAGCGCCACCGGCGTCTGGGGGTCGCGCCCGTTCTCCATCAAGCGGGTGGTGATCTCGCCGAGCGCCTCGACGCCCATCAGGAAGACGAGCGTGTCCGCGGCGTGCGCGATCCGGTCCCAGCGCCGCCGCTGCTCCGCCTCCCCCGTCGCCTCGCCCGCCGCCCGGCCGCCGCCCGTTTCGCGCGCGTCGTCGCGCTCGTGGCCGGTGACGACGGCGAACGACGAGGCGGCGTCGCGGTGCGTGACGGGGATGCCCGCGTACGCCGGGGCCGCGATGGCCGACGTGACGCCGGGCACGACCACGAACGGCACCCCGCGCGCGCGCAGGTGTTCGGCCTCCTCGCCCCCGCGCCCGAACACGAACGGGTCGCCGCCCTTCAGCCGCACCACGGTCTTGCCGGCCAGGGCTCTGTCGGCCAGCAGGGCGTTGATCTCGGGCTGCGGCAGCGCGTGCCGCTGCGCCTCCTTGCCGACGTAGACCCGCTCCGCTTGGGCGGGCGCGTGCCCCAGCAGCGCCGGGTGCGCCAGCCGGTCATACACCACCACGTCCGCGCGCGCGAGCGCGTCCCGCCCCGCGACCGTAATCAGGCCGGGGTCGCCCGGCCCCGCGCCCACAAGGTAAACCGTCCCGGCCCTCGAAGCATTCACGATTTTTATTGTACCTTCCGGCGGCCCGGCAACGTAAAGCAAACCGGCCACGACCGGCGATACAGGACGGGAGGACACCGATCGTGCCTGTTTTCCCGACGACCCATTCGATCCCGTCGCCCGAGGCCGTGAAAGACCGGGTGCTGCCGGGCTACTCCATCGGCAGACCGGAGCGCTGTACGCTGCACATGAGCGGGGTCAACGACATCTACGCGGTGCAGACCGACAGCGGGCGGCCGTACATCCTGAAGGTGTACCGGTTCGGGTGGCGTTCGGAGGCCGAGGTCCTGTACGAGCTGGACCTACTGGAGCATCTGCACAGCAAGGGGGTTTCGGTCGCCCTGCCGGTGCCAAGGGAAGACGGCGCCCGCACCTACCCGGTGCCCGCGCCCGAAGGGGTCCGGCAGGCGGTGCTGTTCGAGTACGCGGCCGGCAAGGCACCGAGCTGGCCGTTCTACGAAAACGAAGCGGAGGCGCGCCTGCTGGGCGGCATGCTGGCCACGATCCACAACGGCGCCGCCGGCTTCCGAAGCCGCCACCGCCGCGCCCGACTCGACGAAGCGTTCTTTCTGGACGAGACTCTCTCGGCCGCACGGCCGTACCTCGCGGCGCACCGGGCCGAGGATTGGCAGTACCTGAGTGGGCTCACGGAACGTCTGCGCGCACGGCTCCGGGCGCTGGACACCGCGGGACTCTCCCGGGGCGTCTGTCACGGGGACTACCATCCCGGTAACGTCTTCATCGCCGACGATCAGGTCGTGACCGCGTACGACTTCGACGTGTGCGGCCCCGGGTGGACCGCGTACGATCTGGGGGTGTGGCGGGAAGGCGCCGGCACGAACGGCAACGTCTGGGCGTCGTTCCTGAACGGGTATCGAGAGAAGCGGGCGGTAAGCGCCGCCGACCTGGAGGCCGTTCCGCTGTTCCGCGTGCTCCGGATGCTGGACCTGGTGCGTCTCAAGACGACCTTCACGACACGGGGGCAGTGGGACTCGTGGGACATAGACTTCTTTTTCAACGACACGTTCGCCTCCCTGAGGGAGCGCGAAGGGGAGGCGCTGGGCCCGGCCGCCCCCGTCGAGCGGGAATAACGCCTTTTATGCTGCACTACCCGAAGATCCCCGGGAGCCGCAACAGCCCGAGCGGGCGCTGCGTCGCCTTCGAGAAGTACGACGGCACCAACCTGCACTGGGACTGGGACCGCGACTTCGGCTGGCACGGCTTCGGCACGCGCCGTGACGACTTCAACCTTGACCCGGCGGGCGTCGCGCGGTTCGCCGAGAAGCACGCCCACCTCCGGCAGTGCGCGGATGTGTTCCGCGCCGCCGTGGCCGATCCCGTTGAGGAGGTTTTCCTCCAGGTTGCGCCCTACCGCGAGTTCCAGAGTCTCAAGGTCTTTACGGAGTTCCTGGGGCCCAACTCGTTCGCGGGCCTGCACAAAGACGACGACCCGAAGGAACTGCGCCTGTTCGACGTTTGGGCGGACGGGTACGGCATGATCGGCCCGAAACGGCTCGTCGCCGATTTCGGCCACCTGCCCGTCCTCGCCCGCGTGGTGTACGAAGGGAAGCTGACCGGCCAGTTCAGCGAGGACGTGCGGCGCGGCAAGTACGGCGTCAGCGAGGGCGTGGTCTGCAAGGGCGGCACGGGAGGATCCGACGTCTGGATGGTCAAGATCAAGACGTACGCGTACCTGGGGCGCCTGAAGCAAGCCTTCGCCGACCACTGGGAGGATTTCTGGGAATAGACCCGGTGCAGAAACGACAGCCCGCACGGCAGGCGGTTCTTCCTGTGTCCCGTGGAGACTACGGCGCTACCGGCGCGGCGTGCTATACTGTTGCAGCGTCGCGAGCCACGTACGGGCATGGAGGAGAAAGGAATGGCAACAGCGTTCGACCGAATCACCATTGATCCTGCCATCTGTCACGGCAAGCCGGTCGTTCGCGGCCTGCGCTACCCCGTGGAGATGCTGCTGGAATTGCTCAGCGCAGGGATGAGCACCGATGAGATCCTGGCCGACTACGAAGATCTAGAGCGGGAAGACATCCTCGCCGCGTTGGCCTATGCCGCCCGCCTTAGCCGGGTGAAGCGGGTGGAACTCCTTGCGGCATGAAGTTCCTGGTGGACGCCCAGTTGCCACGCCGCCTCGCGTACCGACTCCGGGATGCCGGGCATGACGTTGTCCACACGCTAGACCTGCCCGCAGAGAACCGCACCACCGACACCGACATCCTCGACGTGGCCGAGAGCGACCAGCGGGTCATCGTCACCAAGGATGCCGACTTCGTGGACTCGTTCTTTCTGGCGGGCCGACCCGAAAAGCTGCTGCTCATCTCCACTGGAAACATCACGAACGCGGAACTGGACGGATTGCTGATCCCCAACGTGGAGAAGATCGTGACGGCCCTCTCGGGCAACCGCCTTGTCGAACTGACACGCACTGCTTTGATCGTCCACATCTAACCGCCATCAGGTTCAGCGGCGGCCGAACAGGCTGCGAGCGGCGCGGACCGCTTCGGGGAGTGCGAGGGCGACCGAGGCGAGCGAGCAGAGCGTGGCCACCTGACAGTAGGCGCACAGCGCCTTGTTCTCCTGCCACTCCTCCCGGGCGAGTTCGAGGGCGACGGCCGAGTCGCCCAGGATCTTGAGGCCCATCGCCACCGGAATCGCCGGGCTCTGTTGCGCGCGGTCCTGCCCACCGGCCGCGGCCAGCGCGGCGGTGACGGCATAGCTGGCGAGCATGCCCGGCCCGTCGGGCGAATTGAACCGGCGGTAGGCGTAGTCGGACGCGTCCACCTTGTCCGAATCGAAGACCGGCAGCGGCGGGTCCGGCAGGTGCTTGATGATGCCGGTCTGGTAGAGCGTCACGGCTTTCGCCATGGCGCACCCGACCAGGGACAGGCCGATGATCCAGCGGCGCCGGTTCAGGTCGGGGCTCTTTCCTTCGCGCAGTTCGTGGCTGAGTTGTCGTGGGTTCATGACGTGGTGTCTTTCTAAGCGGGCGGTCGCGGGTGGCCGCGCCTGCCCTCGTACGTTCACAGGGTACCGCCGAACACGCCGCCGTAAACGGGCGCAGGCGGAAGGAGGGCGCGGCGCGCGGCGCGCGGCGAAACGAACGCCGACGCCGGCGGCACGCCGCCCCGAGGAAGAACGATGCCCGATAGCGACGACCCGACCGAGCCGCGCGGCGGAGCACGGCACCCCAACCTGCTTTATGTCTTTGCGGATCAGCCCGCGCCGAAGAGGGCAGCGTAGAAGCGGCCCTCACCCCCGGCCCCTCTCCCCTGCCTCCGGCTTCGCCGGGGGGAGAGGGGTGCCTGCCACCGTCTCGACAGCGGGTTCACGAACGGGAACCCCCCGACAGGACGTCACCGTCCCCTCCCTCCGAAGGAGGGGGAGGGGGGCGTGCCAAGACGCAGTCGATCCCTGCCC
>CADCTO010000297.1 GCA_902805585.1 uncultured Armatimonadota bacterium
CGGCGGGATTCGCGTCCGGTACAGCGCCTCGTTGGGCTGCGCCCGGGTTCGTGGCGCTGGCCCGCAGGTGCTGCCCGATCCGGTTCGCTTCACGCTCCATGTCTTGCGGGTCGGGGTTGCCGCGCGTGCCCTCCAGCAGCGCTCTGGACGTGATGTCATGGTAGTCGTACATGGGCAGCACATGCACATGCGCATGAGCCACATCGAAACCGGCCGCCAGCATGCCCACCTTCTTTGGCGTGTAGGCCTGTTCGATCGCCGAGGCGATCTGCCGCACCGCCAACATCAGTTCGATGTAGTCACCCTCTTCCAGGGCGTAGAACGAGGCCACGTGCTGTTTGGGGATGACGAGCACATGCCCCGGGTTGATCGGGTGCCTATCCAAGAACGCGACCACGCGCTCGGTTTCATGCACTGTGCCTGCTGGTAGATCGCCCCGGGCTATGACGCAGAACGGGCACGTCGTCTCGGAAGGCATTATCTTATGGCCCCTTAATCGCCGTGCACATCGGCTTCGTGTTCCAGTGCAGCCCAACGGCCCCGCTCAGCCGCCCGGCCTGCCCGAGCGAGCGCGGGCTGCGGGGCCCCGGGAGGCGGCGTGGCGGGCCGGGTCTGCGGCGGCGGATGGTCCGTCCGGCTATGCCACGCCGGGCGCACCACCGGCCCACGCCAGGGGGTACTCGTCCAGCAGGTCGTGCTCGGCGAGCCGCACCGGCAGGGGGTACCGCCCGCCGCCCGCCGCCGCCCACCATTCCGGGAACTGCCGGAACAGGGCCTCCCGGACCAACCGCCACTCGACCTCGATGGCCACGTCGGCCGGGCTGAACGCGGTGACCGACGGCAGCGGCACCAGGTCGAACACCTTGCCATACCCGAGCTGCTCGCCGAACCCGTCCGCCCCGAGCACGCGGTACACGGCGTCCAGGGAGCTGCCGGCCTCGAACACCTCGAACATCAGCTCCCGGGCCTCCGGCGGTGGCGGGGTCGCGGCGACGGCGGCCAGCGTGCGGACCGCGCCGGGCGCGACGGCGGCCAGGTCGGTCTCGACGACGGCCGTCAACTCGGCCCGGCGCCGATCGAGCGCGGCCCCGGTCAGCTTCTGCGCCCGCCGCCGTCCCGCCATCCGCCAGGTCCTCCAGTAGCCGTGATTTCACGTCGCGACGTGAAATGCGACCAGCCGTTTCAAGCCGTACGCGTACCGCGCGACGGCACGTTCGACCCGGATCGCGCGATCTCCTGCCGCCACGGTGCCGGGCGATGTTTTCGTCGAGCCGGCAGCAGAGCAGATGAGGCCGGCGGCGTCGTGAAGCGTCCCGTCGGCCGGCGGGCGGGGGCGGGTGCGGTATAATGGGGCCGTGGCCTCGCCGCGCAACATCGTTATTCTCGGCTCGACCGGCTCCATCGGGACGCAGACGCTCGACGTGGCCGCGCGGCTGGGGCCGGAGCGGGTCCGCGTGGTCGGGCTGGCGGCGCGGGGGAACGTGGCGCTCCTGGCGCAACAGGTGCGCGCGACCGGCGCGCGCCGGGCGGCGACGGTCGATGAAGACCGCGGCCCGGAGCTGGAGTCGCTGCTGGCCGGGACGGGCGTGGCGGCGGCCTGGGGCCCGGAGACGCTGACGCACCTGGCGACGCTGCCGGAGGCCGACACGGTCGTGGTCGCGGTCGCGGGGGCGGCGGCCCTGGAGGCGACCGTGGCGGCGGCGCGGGCCGGCAAGCGCATCTGCATCGCCACCAAGGAGGTGCTGGTGGCGGCGGGGGACCTGGTGACGCGCGAGGCGCGCGGACACGGCGCCGAGATCCTGCCCATCGACTCCGAGCACTCCGCCATCTTCCAGTGCGTCCAGGGTTACCAACCGGGCGACATCAGCCGCATCTACCTGACGGCGTCCGGCGGCCCCTTCCGCACCTGGACGGCCGAGCAGATCGCCCGCGCCGGGGTCGAGGACGCGCTGAAGCACCCGACGTGGCGCATGGGCGGCAAGATCACCATCGACTCGGCGACGCTGATGAACAAGGGGCTGGAGATCATCGAGGCGGCCTGGCTGTTCGGCCTGCCCGCCGCGTCGGTCGAGGTCGTCGTGCACCCGCAGAGCGTGGTCCATTCGTTTGTCGAGATGCGCGACGGCGCGCTGCTCGCGCAGCTAGGCGTCCCCGACATGCGTCTCCCCATCCAGATCGCCCTGTGCCATCCCGACAAGGTGGACACCGGCCTGCCGCGCCTGTCGCCCCGCGAGATGGGGCCGCTGACGTTCGAGGCGCCGGACACGGAGCGTTTTCCCGCGCTCGCGCTCGCGCGGCGGGCCGCGGAAACGGGGGGCACCGCGCCCGCCGTATTGAATGCGGCGAACGAAGCGGCCGTGGCCGCCTTTCTGGACGGCCGGATCTCGTTTCCCGCCATCTGCGGGCAGGTCGAACGCGCCCTCCAAGCGCACACGCCACGACCGGCGGACACTCTGGAAGCGGTCCTCGCCGCGGACGCCGAAGGGCGCGCGACGGTGGCGGCACACGTTAGCAAAGGAAACACTTAATGGATGTGGCCGTGGCGGGTCTCCAAAAGATCCTCACGTTTGTCGTGATCTTCGCGGTGCTCGTCTTCTTCCACGAGCTGGGGCATTTCTGGCTCGCCAAGCTTTTCCGGATGCGGGTCGACGAGTTCGCCCTGGGTTTCGGGCCCCGCCTGCTTCGCGTCGGGTTCGACGGGCAGACTGAGTACAACATCCGCGCCGTGCCGCTCGGCGGCTTCGTCCGGATCGCCGGCATGGACATCGAGGACGCCGCCGAGCGCCGGCTGACCGGCACGGCACCGGCGGCGGCGCCCAAAGAGCACGCGGAGAACTCCACGGAGACGACCAACGCGGTTCTGATGCAGCAGGAAGCGGCCGAAGTGGACCAGGCGGACCCCAACGGGTTCAACAGCCGCCCGATCTACCAGCGGTTCCTGGTCATCCTGGCGGGGCCGGTCTTCAGCGTCTTCCTGGGCTGGCTCGCGTTCTGCTCGATCGGGGCCATCTACGGCGAGCGCGGGCCGGTCACCACCCGCATCGCCGCCGTCACCGCGGGCGACGTGGCGGAGCGGGCCGGGCTGAAGGTGGGCGACACCGTGGTGGCGATCGACGGGAAGCCTCTTGAGGACGGCATCTCGATGGTGATGGCGATACGGGGGTCGGCGGGCAAGCCGCTGCGGTTCACGCTCCGGGACCAGGCCGGCGCCCGCCGCGAGGTCACGGTGACGCCGCGCACGGAACGGGAAGGCGGGGCGAGCGTCGGCAAGATCGGGATCTCGCCCTACGCGCCGCCGCTCCGGCGCGTGGGACTGGCCCGGTCGTTCGCGCTGGGCAACGAGCAGTTGACAGAATGGCTCCAGCAGTTCGCCGCCATCTTCAGCAGCGCCCGGCGCGTCAAAGACAGTCTGGGCGGCCCGATCGCGATCTTCCAGGCGACGGGTCAGGCGGTGGACGCGGGCGGCCCCGTCCCCTTGCTGCTCCTGGCGAACCTGTCGCTCTCCATCGGCCTCTTCAACCTGCTGCCGATCCCGATGCTGGACGGCGGGCACCTGGCGTTGCTGACCCTGGAGGGCGTGCGCGGCCGCAAGCTCACGGCCGAGCAGACGCAGCGCGTGCTCGTCACGGGCCTGGCCATCATCGCGTTCCTGTTCGTCTGGGTGATGTTCAACGACATCACCCGGCTGTTCCGCCCGGGATAGGGGAGGGGTCACGGAACCACCGAGGAGCGAAAGGCCTTGTAGGGGCGACGCGTGCGTCGCCCTTTCTTTGCCGCCGTTGAAAGAGGGCGACGCACGCGTCGCCCCTACAATCAACCTGTTTCGCTCGCTCGTGGGTGGCGGCCGGTGCTGAAGTAGGCGAACACGCCGATCAGCATCAGGATGCCGAAGCCGATCTTGAACGGGCGCGGCAGGACCGAGGGGCTGAGGGTCCCCTCGATGATGCCGGCGACGACGAGCATCAATGCCGCCCCGACGAGGAGCCGCCCGGCGTCGCGCCCCGCCACGGCCATGGCGTCACGGCGGCTCAATTCGCCCGGCGCGACCAGGGCGTGGCCGACCATCATGCCCGCGCCCCCGGCGACGAAGATGGCCATGAGTTCGGTGGCGCCGTGCGGCGACACGAACGACCAGAACGCCATGGCGTAACCGGCCTGGTACTGCCCGACCGCCAGCGCGCCGATGGGCAGCCCGTTGATAAACAGGATGAGCAGGGTCGGGAAGCCGCCCAGCATGCCGATGGCGAACGCCGTCACCGCGACGCGCGTGTTGTGCGTCATGTAGAACGCCGACCGGATGTTCTCCGGGGTGTCCCCTTCTTCCACCTTGGCGTAGTAGCCGGGGTCCTCGGCCTGCGCGGGGGCGAGGATGCGCAGCGTGGAGGGCTTGGCGGCGACCATGCCGGCCCCGACCACGCCTCCCAGCAGGAACAGCGCGAGCGCGAGCAGAACGTAGACGCGGCGGTGGTACACGAGGCGGGGGAAGCCGTGGGTGACGAAGCGCCAGAAGCGCATGGCCCCCGGCCCGCGCTCGGCGTACAGCACGCCGTGCGCCCGGCCCACCAGGTCGTTCAGGAAGGCGATCAGGTTCGGGTCCGCGCCGCGCAGACGCGCGTAAGCGAGGTCGGAGGCCGCGCGCCGGTACAGCGGCCCCAGCGCCCGCAGGTCGTCGCGCGACAGGTGCCGCACACCCTGACTGCCGGCGCGGCTCAGGATCGCGCCCAACTGGTCCCACGCCGGCTTGCGCCGCTGCACGAATTCCGTCGTTGCCGCCATCGTTGTCCTTTCAGGAGGGATGAGGGATGAGGGGCGAGGGATGAGAGGGGAGGAAGACGTTCGGCCGAATGGCCCTTCTTAATCCCACCTCATCCCTCATCCCTCGCCCCTCATCCCTCCAAGCCGGAGGCTTTTCTTGTCCCGAGAGATCACGGTCGTCACGCCCGAAAACATCCCGCTCACCCTGGAGCTTGCCGGGCTCGGCTCGCGCTTCGGCGCGCTCATGGTCGATATCCTCATCCAGATGCTGGTCACGGTCACCCTCGCGGTCGTCGGCGGCATCGTCGTCGGCACGACGGGACTGTCTCTTTCCCAGCCCGGCCAGGCGGTCGCCTCGTGGCTGATCACCGCGGGCATTCTGGCCTTTTTCCTGATCTGGTTCGGTTATTTTATCCTGTTCGAGACGCTCTGGAACGGGCAGACCCCGGGGAAGAAGATGTTCGGCCTGCGCGTCCTGCGCGACGGCGGCTACCCGATCAACGTCTTCTCGGTGCTAGCCCGCAACCTGGTCCGTATCGCCGACTTCCTGCCCTCCGGTTACGGGGTCGGCGCCCTCGTGGTCTTCCTCCATCCGGAGTACAAGCGACTGGGCGATCTGGCCGCCGGGACTTTGGTGGTCAAGGAGCGGGTGGCCGCCACCTCGGGGACCGATTTCCTGGCGCCCTCCCGCCCCGCCGTCGCGCCCGACCTGCCCCCGTCGGTGCGCCACCCCGCGGACGTGCTGACGGTGGAGGAATTAGACCTGCTGCGCCGCTTTTCCGTACGCCGCTGGGAGATGACGCCCGATGATTCCGAGCGTTTCGCCTATCGGCTGATCGTCCCGCTCATCCCGCGCCTGAATCTCACCTTCGTGACGGGGGCCGCCCCGCGCTACGCCGATCTTGTCTCGGTCCTCGTCGCCGCCGCCGATGCCCGGGAGGACTCCGCGCTGCGGTAGACGCCCCCTGCCTTACCTTACGCCTGCTCAGCTTCTTCCCAGGCAAAGTGTGCCTGGGGCAGGCTTTCGCTGAGTATCTGTGACAGTGCTGCCCGCGTCACGTCCTGCCGCAGCCTGAGCTGGACCTGGACCGTGCGCAGTTCGCCGCCGGCTTCGGGATCGTCGGAGTCGAAACCGACCACGTCGGCGCCCGCCTTCGTCAGGGCCTCCAGCATCTGGCCGACCGCGCCCGTGCGGCGCGGGACCGTCACGAGCAGCGTCTCCGTGCGCCGGTTCTTGCCCACCACGCTCTCCAGGCGCCGCGCCAGCGTGAGCGTGAGCAGGACCAGGACCGTGGCGAACGCGGCGAGGAGCGCGAACCGCGTGCTCGCGCCGACGGCGATGCCGATGCCGGCCACGACCCAGATCGTCGCCGCCGTGGTCAGGCCCCGGACCGAAACGCCCCGCCGCAGGATCACGCCCGCGCCCAGGAAGCCGATGCCCGTCACGATCTGCGCGGCGATGCGGCCGGGGTCGCCCATGCCGAACGAGACGCAGGTGATGAGGCACGAACCGAGACAGACCAGCACGTGGGTGCGCAGACCCGCCGCCCGCCCTTCCGCTTCGCGCTGCCAGCCGATCAGCCCGCCGAGCAGGCAGGCGATCAGGAGCAGGCCGGAATCGTGGACCGCCGCATCCCAAGCCGGCCCGGAGAGGCGCATCAGGCCCCGGCGCGCAGGCTGTCGAGCAATCGGGCCACTTCGTCCGGCGCGTCCGCGATCGCAATCTCGCGCCCTGAGGCGGCGTCCTTGCGCGGGCGCAGCTCCAGCGTCCCGCTCGCCACTCCCTTGCCGGCGACCACGCGGACGGGGTAGCCGACCAGGTCGGCGTCCTTGAACTTGACGCCCGCGCGCTCGTCGCGGTCGTCCAGCAGCACGTCGATGCCCCGGGCGGTCAGCGCGTCGTGCAGTTCGAGGGCCGCCCGCGACGCCGCCTCGTCGCGGACGTTGGCGACCACGATCACGACTTCCATGGGGGCGACCGAGACCGGCCAGATGATCCCGTTCTCGTCGTGGGACTGCTCGACGATGGCGGCCAGCATCCGCGAATTGCCGATGCCGTAGGACCCCATCTCGATGGTCTTCTCCTGGCTGTCTTCGCCCGTGACCGCCGCGTTCATGGCCGCGGAGTACTTGGTGCCCAGCTTGAAGATGTGCCCGACCTCGATGCCGCGCGCCTCTTCGAGGGTCCCCGAATCGCACTGGGGGCAGCGGTCGCCCGTCACCGCCGTGCGCACGTCGGCGTATTCCGTGGGCGTGAAGTCCCGCCCGACGTTGACGTGGACGTAGTGCGCGTCGGCCTGGTTCGCGCCCGTGATGAAGTTGCGCATCTCCCGGACCTCCTGGTCGGCGACGATGCGCAGCCCGTTCAGCCCCGTCGGGCCGGCGAAGCCGACGGGCGCGCCGGTCAGCCGCTCGACCGTGGCGTCGTCCGCCAGCGCCACGTCTTTCGCTTTAAGGTACCGGGTCAGCTTGACCTCGTTCACCTCCCGGTCGCCGCGCACGAGGACGGCCACCGGCTGCCCGTCGGCCACGAACAGCAGCGTCTTGACGAGCGCGGACGGCGACGTGCCAAGGAGCCCCGCCACCTCCTCGACGCGCCGGACGCCCGGCGTGGACACGATCTCCAGCGGCTTC
>CADCTO010000298.1 GCA_902805585.1 uncultured Armatimonadota bacterium
ATGATCACGCTGACGTTCTCGGTCATCGCGAACCTCTTCTTCGGGCAGGTCACCTCGCTGTCGGGCTTCGGCGGCATCGGCTGGGTGCCGCGGCCGGGCTTCATCTCGACGCCCGAGCGCCTCTACTACGTGTCGCTCGCCGTCGCGGTGCTCGTCTACCTGCTGCTGCGGTACCTCTCGCGCACGCCGTTCGGGCTGACGCTGCAGGGCATCCGCGACGACCCGGTGCGCATGGCGTCCCTCGGCTACAACGTCGCGCTGCACCGGACGCTGGCCTTCGGCGTCGCAGCGTTCGTGGCCGCGCTGGGCGGCATCCTCTTCGTCTGGTGGAACCGGCAGATCTCGCCGTCGACCATCGGGCTGAGCGCGACGATCAACGTCCTCGTCATCGCCGTGATCGGCGGGCTCCTGCGCCTGGAGGGCGCGTGGCTCGGGGCGCTCGTGTTCGTCCTGCTCAACAACTACACCCAGCAGATCGGCGCCGTCGCGGACCGGTTTCAGACGGTCATCGGCGTCGTCTTCCTGATCATCGTGCTCGTCTCCCCCGACGGCCTCATGGGGCTGTGGGGGCGCGTGCTCGGCCTCAGGCAGGGAGTCCGGGACCGACGCGCGGCGAGCGGGGCGGAGAGGGGGTCGGGTGAGTTGACGCCCACCGGCGGCTGAGGCGCCGCGGCGGGTCTTCGTGCAGGTGCAGGTGCAGGTGATCAAACGGTGTCAAGAGTCGGCGTCCACGGGGCGCCTTGGAGGAGGGAGAGGGATGCACATCTTCGGAGGAGAAGGACGCAGTGCGCCGGTCCGGATGCTGTTGCTGCTCATGGCGGTGCTCGCGCTCGTCATGGCCGGCTGCGGCGAGGACGAGGAGGAGCAGGGGGCGCCCCAGGGCGACCCCGCGGCGGAGCAGGCGCCGAAGGAGCCGGCCGCGGAGCAGCCGGCGCGCGAGGCGGGCGATTTCCCGGAGTTCCAGGAGCCGGTCGAGAAGCGGACGGGCGCGAGCGGCACGCCGATCAAGGTGGCCGTACTCTCGGAGTGCAAGGGCGCGTTCGGCATCTTCGACAACCAGAACATGGCCGGCGTGGTCGCGGCGATGTCGCAGTTCGCGGGTGCGGAGCCGAAGAACCCCGCCAAGCCGCGTGACGGCTGGACCGGGGGCGCCATCGGCGACCACCCGCTCGAGCTCGTGGGCGTGGGCTGCGGCGACGACACCGCCGACACGGCGATCAAGGAGACGCGCCGCCTGATGGAGCAGCTGGACGCCGACGTCATGATCGGGCCGCTCTCCGGCGACGAGTCGATCGCGGTGGCCAACTACGCCAAGGACCACCCTGACAAGACGTTCGTCGACGGCTCCGCGGGCGCGCAGGACACGACGCTCAAGGTGCAGGCGCCGAACTTCTACCGCTTCAACGGCGACGGCGCGCAGTGGAACGCGGGCCTCGGCGACCTGGCGTTCAACAAGCTCGGCTGGAAGACGGCCGCGGTCATCGCGGACGACTACTCCTTCGGCTGGACCTCGGCGGCAGGCTTCATCGCCGAGTTCTGTGCCGCGGGCGGCGAGGTCACCAAGCGCATCTTCCCGCCGCTGAACACGACGGACTACTCGTCGTTCGCGCAGCAGGCCCCCACGGACGTCGACGGCACGTTCGTCGCGGTCGGCGGGGCGGGGCTCATCCCGTTCCTGAAGGCCTACGAGCAGGCCAAGGGGCCGATCGACTCCAAGAAGTTCATCGGCAACCTGTTCTGGGGCACGCCGGGGCAGTTCGAGCAGCTCGGCCCGCGCGTCGCGGGGACGTACATCGGCGGCGCCGGCACGGCGGGCGACCTGGACACCCCGGGCGCCACGGGCTACGCCGAGTACCACGACGAGCTGTTCGAC
>CADCTO010000299.1 GCA_902805585.1 uncultured Armatimonadota bacterium
AGGTACTCGTTGCAGCCCTCCAGCCCGCCGAAATCGTCGGCGGACAGGTCCTGCGCCTGGATCGACGTGCCCATGGCCCCGTCGAAGATCAGGACTCGTTCCTTCAGTTGTTCAAGAAAATCAGCCACAGTTCTCCGTCTCTCGTCGCAATATCGCCGTTACGCCGCCCAATCTTCGATCAGCAGCCCCGGAATACGCTGAAAATCCACCACGTTGCGCGTGACGACGGTCGCGTTGTTCTCCAGGGCGATGGCGGCGATGCGAAGGTCCATGCCCCCGACGTTCAACTTTGCCACGCGCAAGGCGTTGTACCGCAGGATGGCGGCCTCGGTGAAGTCGAAAATCTGCACCTTAGAATAGAAACGCACTACGTCTGCAAGGCGCAGGTAAACGCGGGCGAGTTCAGCAGGCGGCTTGTTGCTCCGGACCTGACTATACCATCCGCTCAGTTGCTCCTCGACGCGGATGACAGTCGCCGCTAGCTCCGAAGGCGCGTACGCCGCCACCCGGGCAGTGACTGGCGGGTGCCCCATGCGGAACAGCGTCAGGGTGTCCGTGTCCAAGACGTACAGGCTCACGGGAGCGCAGCATCGTCCGCGTCGCGCTGACGCCGATACGCCTGCATCTCCTGGAGCCATTCGCGAGTGAGGTCATCGTCCGGCAGGGTCCCGGCGAACTTCATCCAGGAATGCTCCTCTCCGAGCATCCCGTTCGATAGACGCAAGGCAACGAGCCTCGCCCCGTTTGCGAGCCGGTCGGCGACCGCCTGCCGGTACCGCTCGATAGCCTCCTCTTGCGTCACGCCCTCGGCAACAATGCAGAGCGGGCCCGCGTCGCTGACACGGAACGCCCCACCGGCTGTGGGCTCTACCAGTACATATAACTCAGTCAGTGGCTCTGTGGTTGTCATGCACCTGCCTCCACCTTGGTTGCTTTGCCGTAGATGCCGTTCGGGCCGACCCAGCCGTTGATGCCGCCCCGGTTGTTGCCGATCAGGAACCGGGGGCCGTCTTTGGCCTTGATGAGATGCAGGTAGTCCGTGCCCCGTACCCGGACGAGAACGACGTCGCCGGGGACCAGATTAGCCGGGTCGCACGGTGACAGCGTGACGAGGTCGCCGTCGTCCACGCGGCCTTTCATCGAGTGGCCGCGCGGGCGGACGGTCGCCGTCTCGCCGCGGGCGAGCGCTTCGATGGCGAAGTGGGCCCAGCTCATGCTTGCTGCTGCTCCGCGCTCAGGCCCATCGCGGCGAGCCACTCCCGGAGTTTGGCGACGCGGGCGCGGTCGTCGGACGGGAGCGCGATGGGCCGGCCGCGGGCGTCGATGATCAGGCCGACCACGCCGCCGTCCACGCTGAAGGTGGCGGAGCGGCCTTTGCCTTCTCCCAGATCGAAGTTACGGGCGGGGCGCGCTTCCACCGTCGCCGTCTCGCCGAGGGCGAGGGGGAGGACCTTGATCTGACCGAACGGGACGGCGACGGTCTGGCCGTTGACGACCACGGTCACACAGTCCTCGCCTTCGCGGGCGGTGCCGACGGGCGCGATGCAGTCGCCCAGCCGGATCAGGCAGTCCCGCTCGAAGACCTGGGTCGCGGCGTCCGGCAGAAGGGTGGACAGGATGCCGAGCTGCGGCATCATGAAGATCGAGTCCACGGTCAGGCTGGTCTTGCCCTCGGGCGCGTAGGCGTCCATCATCATCAGGGCGGACTGGGCGCGCTCCGGGGCGTGGGACAACACGCCGCCGGAGCCGACGATCATGTCCAGGCCGAACAGGTCGACCAGCGTCCTGCCGCCGCCTTTCTGCTCGAACAGGTCGCCGATGCCGCGCTGCTGCTGGACGCCGACCATCTCGCGGGCGAGCGACTTGTGGTGCTCGAAGGCGAGCCGAAGGGCTTCGCGCGCGGCGGCCTGCTCGATCTGGAGGTCGCGCAGGTCCTGCGGGATCGTCGTCGGGCGGATCATCTTGTTGCGGAGCTGGTTGCGGATGTAGGCGTCCTCTTCTTCAAAGGGGATCCAGCGCTTGATGTTCGGCAGCGTCGCCTCGGTCAGCACGTTACAGATCGAGTAGCTCATGCCCAGGTTCGCCGACACGGTCCGGTTGTAGATCCCCTTGAACACCGAGAAGACGTCCGTGGTCGCGCCGCCGATGTCGACGCCGAGCACCTCGATGTTCCGCTCGCGGGCGATGGTCTCCATGATCTTGCCCACGGCGTTGGGCGTGCTCATGATGCCCGCGCTGGTCCACGTCGTCAGCTTGCCGTAGCCGGGCGCCTGCTGCATGACGTGCTCCAGGAAGAGGTCGTGGATCGCCTCGCGCGCCGGCAGCAGGTTCTCGCGGTCCATCGTGGGGCGAAGGTTCGCGACGACGCGCACGTCCACGACGTCGCGCAGGGTGTCCTCGACCGGGCCGCGCGCCTCCTGGTTGCCGGCGAAGATCACGGGCAGTTTCAGGCCGACGCCCAGGCGCGGCTTGGGGTCCGCCGCGCGCAGCAGTTCGGCCAGCTCCTGCAGGTGCGTCACGGTGCCGCCGTCCGTGCCGCCGCTCATCAGGATCATGTCCGGGCGCAGCGCGCGGATGCGCTCGACCTTCTCGTGGTCCTTGCGCCCGTCGTTGACGGCGATCACGTCCATGATGATCGCGCCCGCGCCGAGCGCGGCGCGCTCGGCGGACTCGGCGCTCATCTCCTTGACCACGCCCGCCACGGTCATCTGCAGGCCGCCGCCCGCCGACGAGGTGGACAGGTACAGGTCGACGCCGGTCGTCGCGTCCCCGGCGGGCGTCAGGATCTTGCCGTCGGGCCCGATCAGCGTCTTGCCGGAAAGCTCCTCGACTTCGCGCACCGCGTTGACGACGCCGACGGTCACGTCGTCGAACGGCGCCTCGACCGTCGTCGGCGCTTCGCCGCGGGTGACGAGCCGGTACTCGTCGCCCTGTCGCTCGATCAGGATCGCCTTCGTGGTCGTACTGCCGCAGTCGGTCGCGAGGATGGATCGGATTTCCGCCAAGTAAAACCCCTTGTTGTTGATAGCCTATTCTAGCACAGCAGAGCGAGCGGCCGCAAACGGGCACAATCCTTGCGGTTACCCAGGGCGACAGCAGGATTAAACATCGACGGGATCACGATTCACAGGACACGCCGCACATGGAAACACCACGCCCCGAACCTCCCCGTGTCCTGATGCGCCGGGGCGCGCTGGCGCTGCGCGTCGCGCTGATGCTGCCGCTCCTGCTCGCGTTCTACGTGGCGGCGCCCGCAGAAAACCGGCCGACGCTGCTCGCGCTGACGGGCGTCTTTTCCCTGACGACCCTGCTGGCGGGGCTGGCCAGCCGGCGAGAACGGCTCACGCAGGAGCGGGTGACGGCGCTGACGCTTCTGGACTTCGGGCTGCTTTCCGTCTTCACGCTCGTGGCGGACCCCAGCCTGCTGGTCGCGCTGCCGACCTGTTCCGTCCTCTGCTACCTCCAGTCGCTGCTGTGGGGGCAGCGCGGCGCCCGGATCGGCGCGCTGCTGGCCGTGGCCGCGACCGCCCCGATCGCCCTGTCGCGCCTGTCCGTCGGCTCGATCGAATCGATGATCTTCCTGCTGTGGGCCGTGCAGAACTCCGCCGCCATCGTGCTGCTGGGCATGTACATGGACCGGCAGCAGCGCATGATCCGCGCCTTCGAGCAGGAGGCCAAGCGCAACGCCGAGATGGCGCTGCGCGACCCGCTCACGGACCTGTACAACCGGCGCTTCCTGGATCAGCGCATGAACGAGGAGATCGCGCGGGCCCGCCGCTCGGGCAGCCCCCTGTCCGTGGCCGTGATCGACGTGGACTATTTGAAGCGCTGGAACGACACGCACGGACACGAGGTCGGAGACACGGCACTGCGGATGCTGGCGCAGTATCTGCGCAACGCCTGCCGGACCGCGGACGTGGCCTGCCGGGTCGGCGGCGAGGAGTTCGTGCTGCTCGCTCCGGACACGGACGCCGACGGCCTGCGGGCGCTGGTGGACCGCATCCGCGTCGCCACCGCCCGCGTCCCGGTCACCGGGGAGGATGCCCCGCTGCCCCGCACCCTCACGTTCAGCGCCGGGGTCGCCTCGCTCAATCCGGCCCACGACGCCAGAGCGCTGCTACAGGCGGCCGACGAGGCGCTGTATGTCGCGAAAAACGCCGGCCGCAACCGTGTGGTCGTGGGCGGCCAATATCAGGACGCGATCATGCTAACTGCGGAACGGGCGGCGTAGGCGCCGCCCGTTCCCTTCCTTCCTGGCGGGGAAAGCGCTTCGGAGTTACTCGCCGCCACCGAAGTCGCCCCCGCCGAAGTCCCCGCCGCCGAAATCACCACCCCCGAAGAATCCGCCGCCACCGTCGCACCCCCCGTCGCCGCCGCCGAAGAACCCGCCGAAGGGGCTGTCGCTCGCCGACGTGTCGTCATAGCCCTGCTGGCCGAAGAAGTCGAATCCGCCCGCGTGCTCGACCGGCGGCTCGGCGACCGCGCCCCCGCCGCCGAAGACTCCGCCGCCGGGGTCTCCGCCGCCGTAATAGTTGTTCACGACCATCGGACCGTAACCGAGGCCGCCGAAGCCGAAGCCCCCGAACAGGCCGCCGCCGAACAGGCTGGTGAGCAGGTACAGGTTGACGAGCGAGCCGAAGCCGCCCATCCCCCACCCGCCGTAGTAGTCGCGGTACGGATCGTAGTTGCGGTTCTCGTACCAGGGCACGTAGCGCCCGTCCTGCTCGAAGGCGCGGATGTTCGGCGTTTCGCCGCGGCGGATCGCCTCGGCCTCTTCGCGCGTCGCCAGCACCTGCCGCTTCTGGCCGTCGATGACGATGGTCACCGGGACCAGGTCGCCCGTCCGGGCCGGCCGCCCGGAGAAGAACGACACGCCGCGCTCGTCCGGCGGGATGTGCTCCAGCGACTCCTGCATCGCCTGCGCCTCGCGCGCGTCGCTGATCTCTTCCACGGATTTGAGGCGTTCGGCCGCCCGCTCGCGGTCCGTCGCGAGCGACGGGATCTCCGGCACGCTCATGGCGACCCCGGTCCCGCCGGTCGCTTTGTCGATCGACACGCGGCACGCTTCCAGGTCGCGCAGCGCCTGCTCCAGCATCGGCTGGGCGCGGCGCACGAGGTCCGGCGTCTGGGCCTGCTCCAGGATCGCGCCGGCCTGGGCGTATTCGTCGTAGGCCGACTGGCGCAACGCCCGCGCCCGGTCCGCCTCCGGCCCGGCCGGCAGCAGGTCCAGGTAGCCGTCCACGTAGGACAGGTGGTCGAGCACCTTGCGCCGCAGCGCCTCGACGGGCCGGCTCGCCGTCTCCAGCTCGCGCCGCTTCTTCAGGCCGCGATAGCCCAGGAAGCCGCCGACCCCGAGCGCGCCGAGGAGCACGACGCTGCCGGTGTTTCTCGCATCGTCGGAGCGGTCCTCGCGCACCGTGCCCGAAACGGCTTTCGTCGCCGCGACCATCGCCCCCGTCAGCCCGCCCGTCGTGTACGCCTGGTTCAGGTTCGCTTCGCGCAACGCCCGGCTGATCTGGTCGTTCGACAGACGTCCGCTGGACGCGCCGATGCGGCGCGGCGTGCCGACCACGACCACGCCCTCGCCCAGGTTCATGGCTTCCCGGATGCGCGCGGCCATCTCGGTCGGGCTGGAGTACGGGTACACGGTGTCGGTGACGACGATCTTCACCGGCTCGCGCGCCGAGCGCGCCGCCTGCTCCAACTGAGCCGGGTCGATGTCGCCTTTGAGCACGGGGGCGACGTACACATCGCCCTGTGTCAGGGCCGCCATGATCGGGTTCGGCGTCGTCGTGCCGCGGCTGCGCGTGCCGCCGGGCGTGGTCGGTTGGCGCCCCCCGGAGCGCGGCTGCATCGTGCCCCCCACGGCACGGTACGCGCGGAGGAAACCCTGGTCGTCACGCACGGAGCGAAGCTCCGGGTCGAGACGCAGCACGTTGTCCCACGCTTCCCGCGCGCCGTTGTCGTCGTTCAGGCGCCGGAGCGTGGCACCGAGCGCGACATAGACGCTGGGGTTGTTCGGCTCCTCCCGTTCAGCCTGTCGCAGGGCGCGCAAGGCGCCCTGGTAGTCGCGCTGGCGGTAGAGCCGGTCGGCGTCCTGGAGCGGCCCGGCGAGCGCCGCCGCCGCCGTCACGACCAGCGCAAGCAGCGTCAGCACACCACGTGCGGCTTTTATCATCATCAGGTTCCTTGTGGCTGTCATCATACGGGAAAAGATACGGGCCTTTAGATAAGACACGTCACGGCCGGTCCGGTTGCACGACGGGCACCCGTGGAACGGCGCCAGCGCGTGCGCGGTATATCCTCACGTATGCACACGTTACCCAGAATCGTTCCCCTGCTACTCGCCGGGGTCTTCTTCACCACCCTCGGTTCCGGCTGCAAAGCGGCGCCACCGGTCGCGGCCGTGGCACGCCCCGTTCCGGCTACGCTGGCGGGCGTCCACTACGACCCGGCCGCGCCGCTGGAGGCGAAGGTGGTGGGCCGCGGCGGGACGGAGGTCCGATCCTTCGCGGTGCGCTACCGCGGCGCCAACGGGGAACCGGTGCCCGGGCTGCTGACCCTGCCCGCCGGCCGCGGGCGTGTCCCCTGCGTCCTGCTCCTGCACGGGCTCGGCGGCAGCAAGGGCGACATGTTCCTGCCCGGACAACTCCTGGCGGCGCGCGGCTACGCCTCGCTGGCTATCGACATTGCCGAACACGGGGAACGGCCGCGCCCGTCGCCCGCCTCACCGCCGTCCCGCCGGCCGCTGGCCGACCTGCGGCGGGCGGCGGCGCAGACGGTGGTGGACCTGCGCCGCGGCGTCGATTTCCTCCAGACGCGGCCGGAGATCGACGCCGGGCGGATCGGGTTCCTGGGCATCTCGCTGGGCGGCATCCTCGGCGGGGTGTTCGCGGCGGAAGAGCCGCGCATCCGGGCGACGGTGCTCTGGTCGGCGGGCGGCGACTGGGGCCGCCTGATCACGCAGAGCCGGCACCGGTTCGCGCAGCGCCTGCGCGGCCAGGGCGCGAACGGCGCGGCGGCGATCGGGGCGGAATTGGCGGACGTGGACCCGGCCCGCCTCGCCGGTCGTATCGCCCCGCGCCCGCTCCTGATGATCCACGGCACCAAGGATACCGTTGTGCCGCCCGCCTGCGCCGAAGCCCTGTACGGCGCCGCCGGCCAGCCCAAGCGCCTGATCCTGCTGCCCGGCGGCCACATCCCCGATTTCGAGGGCATGCTCGGCCGCACGGTTCGCTGGCTCGACGCGAATCTGAAGAAGGGTTAGCCGCAAAAAGTCCGGGCCGCACTTTTTGCGGCTAGCCCTTCTTCCGGTCCGGCGCCTGCTCCTTCGTGGCGTCCTTCTTCTTGCCGCGCGCCTCGTCCAGAAGCTGCTGCGCTTCATACATGCGGGCGTAGGCGGCGTACGGGTTGTGGGCGTTGGCCTCCTCCTCGGCCCGCACCTCGGCATCCAGCTTCTCGATGTCGCGGACGCGCTGCACGATGCGCCAGATCAGGTACACTATCACCGGTATGCCGATGACCCAGACAAGGACCCGATATACCTCCCACGCACTCATGCCGCTTCCCGTCCTTTCGTCCCCCGGCGCCCCCGATTGAGCACGCCGTTCATGCCACTCGTCTCCCCGCCGCCGCCGCGCGTCCAGCAGCCGGAGTTGATCGACTCGGTCGAGCCGCCCGAACACGACTTCGCCGCCGCGTTCGGCGACATCGCCCGCGTCAACCGTTTCCTGGGCGGAACGCGCGCGGTGGTGGGAGCGCTCGACGGCATCTTCGGGTCGCTCGCGCCGTCGTCACGGCCCGTCACGATGCTGGACCTGGCGACCGGTTCCGCCGACATCCCGCGCGCCATCGTGCGCGCCGCCCGGCGCGGGCGCTGGGGCGACCGTACCGTCCGCGTCACCGCGGCCGATAACCACCCGAAGGTGCTCGCGCTCGCGCGCCGCCTGTGTCAAGGGTACCCGGAAATCACGGTCGAGCACGCCGACGTTTTCGCGCTGCCGCATGCCGACGACGCCTTCGATATCGTGCTCTGCTCGATGGCCTTCCACCATTTCGCCACGGACGGCTGCGTCCACGTGCTGCGGGAGATGGAGCGGATCGCGCGGGTCGGGTTCGTCGTGAACGACCTGGTCCGTGACCGGACGGCGCGACGCCTGATCTGGGGACTGACCCGCCTCCTCGGGGCGAACCGGTTGACCCGGCACGACGCGCCGCTGTCGGTCCTGCGCGCCTTCACGCTGCCGGAGTACGAACAAATGGTGCGCGAAGCGGGTATATCGGGGTGTACGGTGCGGGCGGTGCCGTTCTACCGGGCGGTCATCGTGCGCTCCCACTTAGAAAGCCCATAAGTTTGGAAACAACCTTTGACGCCATCGTGGTCGGCGGCGGGCCGGCCGGGGCGGCCACCGCGACCCACCTGGCGCGCGCCGGGCGCTCCGTCCTCCTGCTGGAGCGCGCCACGTTCCCCCGGAACAAACCGTGCGGCGAGTTCCTCTCCCCGCCCGTGCGCGGCCTGCTGGAAGAGCTGGGGGTCTACGAGCGCGTGCTCCGGGCCGGCGCGCGGGACGTCCCCGCCGCGCGCATCCACTGCGCCGACGGCGGATCGTTCGCCGGCGGCTTCGCGGCGTCGTCCGCGCGCTCCGCCTGGGCGCGCGCGGGGGGCCTGTCCGTCCCCCGCGTCGTTTTGGACCACCTCCTGTTCGAGAACGCCCGCCGGTCCGGCGCCGACGCGCGCGAGGGCGTCGGCGTGCGCGGCCTGATCCGGGAGCGGAGCGGCGCCGTTTGTGGCGTGGAGACCGACCGGGGCGCGTTTCGTGCGCCGGTCGTCATCGGGGCGGACGGCGGGCGCTCGCGGGTGGCGCGGGAGCTAGGCGTCGTCCGCCCGATCCCGCGCCTCCAGAAGATCGCGCTCGTCGCCCATTACGCGGACGTGCCGCTCGCGGAAAACCATCCGGTCGAGATGCATATCGCGCGCGAAGGCGCGGTCTGCGGTCTCGGCCCCGGTCCGGGCGGGACCGCCAACGTCACCATCGTCGTGGCCGAATCGGAAGCGCCGCGCATCGCCGGCGCCGGCCCCGCCGCCTACTACGACGCGCTGCTGCCCGCCTTCCCGGTGGCCGCGGAGTGGCTGCGTGGTTCGCGGCGAACGGGGCTCGCCACCTGCGGGACGTTCGGCCACAGCACCGCGCGCCCGGTCGCCGACGGCGCGCTCCTGGCGGGCGACGCGGCCACCTTCATCGACCCGTTCACGGGGGAGGGCGTGTACTTCGCGCTGCGGGGCGCGCAGATGGCGGCCGAAACCCTGCTGCCCGCGCTCCGGCGCGGGGACACGTCGGAGCGGGCTCTGGCGCCCTACGCGCGGGCGCGGCGCCGCGAACTCACGCCCAAGTACGCCGTGTGCGGTCTGGTCCAGCGCGTCGTCCACCGGGAGCCCCTGATGGCCTGGCTCGCGCCGCGCTTCGCGCGGCGGCCCGACCTCACGGAACGGCTGCTGGGCGTGACCGGCGACATGGACAGCCCGTACCGCCTGATGTCGCCCGCCTATCTGCTGTCGCTGCTGACGGCGTAAACAAAAAGAAGGGGAAACCCGGGACGGTCGCGTATTAACGGAAGGCTCGCCGGCCGGGACGCGGCGGGACCGGTTTCGGAGAAAAAGCACGGCATGAAGTTGGGCACAATCGGGCGGCGGGCGGCGGCGGGCGTCGGGCGCATGGTCGGCATGCGGGCGCGCAAGTACGCAGCGCCGCTCCTGCCCGCCCTGGTGACGCCCGTCGCCATCGGCGCGGGGCTGTCGGCGGGGGCGCTGGCGCTCTTCTTCAACATCGCCGACGACGTCCGGGACACCGAGGGGGTCTGGCGCTTCGACCACGACGGCCTGCGCCTCGCGCTGTCCCTGCGCACTCCGCGCCGGACGGCCCTGATGCAGGGCGCCTCCGCGCTCGCCCGCCCCGACGTCATGACCGGGCTCGGTGTGGTGGCCGTGGGCGTCAGCTACTTCGCGCCGCGGTACCGGCCCAAGGGCGTCCTGCTCGCCGCCACGCTGCTGGGGGGCGGCGCCATCATCGGGGGCATCAAGCACCGGTTCGCCCGCGAGCGCCCGTCCGTGATCGAGGCGCTGGCGAAGGAAGGCACTTTTTCCTTCCCGTCCGGGCACTCGTTCATCGCGATCTGTTTTTACGGAGTCCTGGCGTCGTGGTGGATACGAGCGCGGTCGGACTGGTTCCGGCGGCTGATCGTCGGTGCGGCCGCGAGCAACGGCATCCTGCTGATCGGGGCGAGCCGCGTATACCTCGGGGTCCACTACCCGTCCGACGTGCTGGCCGGCTACGCGGCGGCCATCCCCTGGCTCACGGCGTGCCTGACGGCCTACACCCAGTACGAACGCCGGGTCGCTGCCCTGTTACCGCCGCCCGGCCCGCCGGCGATAGAGCCGACGACCGAGGCACAAAGGATCGAGCCTTGCTGAAAACGACGCTGCTGCACCCGGAGATATTGTTCGCGCTCGGGAGCGCGGGGCACGGGTCGCAGGTGCTGATCTCCGACGGGAACTACCCGCACGCGACCAAGTCGAACCCGGGCGCGGAGCACGTGTATCTGAACCTGTGCCCGGGGGTGCTCACGGTCACGGACGTGCTGCGCGTGCTGGTGGACGCCGTCCCCATCGAAACGGCGCAGGTGATGGCGACGGCGGACGGGTCGGAGCCACAAATCTGGGGGGAGTTCCGCGAGCTGCTGCCACAGAACCCGCTGGAGCCCCTGGAGCGCTTCGACTTCTACGACGCCGCTTCCACCCCGGACGTGGCGCTGGTCATCGCGACGGGCGAGCAGCGCATCTACGCGAACCTTCTGCTGACCATCGGGGTCGTGCCCCCGCCGGCCTGAGCGAGCAGCGTCACACTTCCCAGCCGGATTTGTCCTGTTTCGGTCCGCCCGGTGTGGAGCCGTCGTTTCCCGTTTTGCCCGCGGCGATCGGGGCGTCGAGAGCCGAGTAGAGCCAGAGCACGCCCGCAATGAGCGAGAAAAAGATGAGGACCGGGGAGACATAGCCGGGTCTGCTCTCGGGCAGGAGGCTGATGGCAAGGAGCGTGGCAAAGAATCCTCCCAGGCAGATCAGGCCCTTCACCAGTTGGCCGTTGTAAAGCTGTCCAAAGCCGGGCACAGCGGCTGACAGCAGCATCGCTACGGCCGGCGAACGCTTACCCCGCTGCCCACCGCCGAACGCACTGGCGCCCGAGATCGGCATTTCGCCGCGCAGGATGGCGTCGGCCATCGCGCGCTCGTGGGCAGCCTCGGCCACGCGCAGGGTCATCTGCGCGAACTTCCGCTCGGCGGAGGCGCGGTCCGGGTCCAGCGCGTGCGCCGTCCCGTACGCCTTCTTCGCCTCTTCCCATTTCTCCTCGCCGGCGAGCACGTCGCCCAGCATCTCGTGCACCGGCGCGTCCGTCCGCGCCTGCCCGTCCCCGAGCGCCAGCGCCTGCTCCAACGTCTTCTGGACTTCCTGAGTCTGCCCGCGCATCCGCTGGACGTTGGCGAGCGTCAGCAGGCGGTCGCGCTCGACCTCGCGCGCCGGATCGGGCCGGGCCGGTTTAGGCGGCGCGGGCGGCTGGTTCTGGGGCGCGGGCGGCGGGGTCGGCGCAGACATGGGTTCTACCTCGGGCCGCGCCCGGGCAGATCCTCCTCATCGTCGTCTTCGTCCTCGTCGATGAGATCCTCGTCCTCGTCGAAGTCGTCGTCTTTGGCCAGTTCGTCCAGGCTCACGCCGTCGAGTTCATCGTCCTCTTCGTCGTCCAGATCGTCCTCGTCGATCGGCTCGACCTCCTGGTCGGCCTCATCGAAGAACCGGGCGTCGGCCCCCTCGTCGCCTTCCAGGGGGCCGGCATCCGCACCGTCCGCCGTCGAAGGCGTGGGAGGCAGCGCCCCCTTCGGCTGCGGCGTCGTCCAGAACTGCTCCAGCTTATACCGCTCGCGCGGCTCTTCGCCCATGACGTGCAGGATCACGTCGCCGAAATCGATCAGCACCCATTCGGCATTCTCCTGGCCTTCTATGCGCGGCTTGGCCAGTCGCTTCTCCTCGCTCTTTTCCAGGACGCTGTCCGCGATGGCGCGGATGTGGACGTTGGACGTGCCGGAGCAGACCAGAAAGAAATCGGCCATCAGGGTCTTGCCCCGCAGATCGAGCATCACGGGGTCTACGGCCTTGCGGTCCTCGACGACGTCGAGCAGGAACTGCGCTTTTTCGTCGGCGGGCATAACGGTTTTCACGAGATATCCTCTTGTGGGGCACGGTCGGAATACAGGCCGTTCGCCAGGATGTACTCCTCGACGGCCCGCGGTACGAGATAGGTTATGGAACGCCGGGCGCGGACGCGCGCCCGCAAGTCCGTTGCCGATATATCCAGGCCGGGCATGGCGATAAACGTGACGCGCTCCGCCCAGTGCGGCGGCAGGGCGTTCCGGACCTCGTCCGGCTCCGTGCCCGGCCGGCACGCGGCGACGAACCGCGCCTCCCGCATCAGCGCCTCCGGTTCGCGCCAGCCCGCCAGATCGCGCACGGCGTCGGTGCCGGTCAGGAAGAAGAAGTCGCCCACCGGGCACTCCGCCCGCAGCGCCCGCAGGGTGTCGATGGCGTAGCTCGGTCCGGGCCGCCGCACCTCGACGGCGCTCACCTCGAAGTGCGGGTTGTCGGCGACCGCGCGCCAGATCATCTCGATCCGCCGCTCGCCCGGCGTCACCATGGCCTCGTCCTTGAACGGCGACACGTTGTTGGGCACGAACAGGACGCGATCCAGTTGGAGCTGCTCCCGCGTCTCCTCGGCCAGGCGCAGATGGCCCAGGTGGATCGGGTCGAACGTGCCCCCGAAGATGCCGATGCGCACTACCCCTCCCCCCTGCCCCCTCCCCTCGGAAGGGAGGGGGAGCGCCGGGATAAATCTGTCCGAGGTCTCGTGGCCGGCGGCGGCGCGGTCTGAGGCACGCTCCCCCTCCCTTCCGAGGGGAGGGGGCAGGGGGGAGGGGTCACTCCCGCACCTGCCCTTGACCGCGCACGATGTATTTGATCGTCGTCAACTCTTCGAGCCCCATGGGGCCGCGGGCGTGGAGCTTCTGGTTGGAGATGCCGATCTCCGCGCCGAAGCCGAATTCGTAGCCGTCGGTGAAGCGTGTCGAGGCATTCACGTACACGGCGGCGGCGTCCACTTCGTCACAGAACTGCTGGGCGGCCACGAAGTCGTCGGTCACGATGGCCTCGCTGTGACGCGTGCCGTAGCGGTTGATGTGCGCGATGGCCTCGTCCCGGTCGTCCACGATCTTGACGGCAAGGGTGAGATCGTTGAACTCGGCGAAGTAGTCGTCCTCGGTGGCCGGTTTGGCGCCGGGGGCGAGGCCCAGCGTCCGGGGGCAACCCCGGATCTCGACACCCTCGTCCGTCAGACGACCGAGGAGCCGGCGTGCGAACGCGGACTGGTGCTTGTGGATCAGCAGCGTTTCGGCCGCGTTGCACACGGACGGGCGCTGGCACTTGGCGTTGACGACGATCTCTTCGGCCATCTCGTCGTCGGCGTCGGCGTCCACGTAGACGTGGCAGTTGCCGGTGCCGGTCTCGATGACCGGCACGGTGGCGTTCTTGACGACCGTCTCGATGAGCGAGGCGCCGCCGCGCGGGATCAGGCAGTCGACGTACTGGTTCAGCGTCATCAGGTGGCGGGCGGCGGCGCGGTCGGTCGTCTCGATGAGCGAGATGGCGCCCGTGGGGATGCCGGCGCTTTCCGCCGCCTGCGCGATGACGTTCGTGAGCGCGATGTTCGAATAGATCGCCTCTGAGCCGCCGCGCAGGACGGCCGCGTTCCCGGCCTTCAGGCAGAGCGAAGCGGCGTCCACGGTGACGTTGGGCCGCGACTCGTAGATGATGCCGATCACGCCCAGCGGCACGCGGACCTTGTTGATCTGGAGCCCGTTGGGCCGCCGCCAGCCGGACACGACGTTGCCGACGGGGTCGGGCAGCGCCGCCACCTGGGCGAGCCCCTCGCGCATCGCGTCGATGCGCTTGTCGTTCAGGGCCAGCCGGTCCACCATGTGCGGCGGGACGCCCTTGTCGCGGGCGAGCGACAGGTCGCGCGCGTTGGCGTCCAGAAGCTCCCGCCGCGCATCCGCGAGCGCGTCGGCCATCGCGTGCAGGGCCGCGTTTTTGGCGGCGCTGCCGACGGTCGCGAGCCGGCGCGCGGCGTCCTTGGCCGCCTTCGCCTTCGCCTCCACCTCGCGCGCCGCGTCACCGTTCGCGCCGTCGCCCACAAGATCGTTATCGTTCAATGCTCAACCCTCAACTTCAAAGACGATGCTGCGGCCCGGCGGGTTCTTCCTGGAAGGCCCATTCCCAGTCACCGACACGGCGCCCGGCGCGCCGGCGCCGGGCGATGTTGTAGGCGTCGATGGCGACGAACACCTTGCCGACGAACAGCAGGAAGCCCGGCATCCCGAACAGGAGGCGCGGGTACGCGACGGAAACGTAGGCCGCGATCAGCAGGACGATGCCTTTGACCACCTGCCCGCACAGGATCTGGCCGATCCCCGGCACCAGAAACGACAGGACCGCGCACACGCCGGGATCGGCCGTGGTGCGGGTCTCGGCGGAGCGGGGCGCGGTTTCACGGCGTGCCCCCTGCCCCTCCGGCCGGGCTTGCTGCCGGTACGTGCCCCGCGCTTCCACGCGCGGGCGGGCGGCCTCCGGCTCGGGCGGCGGCGGCGGTGGCACCTTCCGCACCGTATCTTCTTCGGAAAACGTGCCGGCGGGCTTCTGGAGCAGGACGGTGCGGGCGGAAAGCATCTGGCCGCAGTTACTGCAATACCGCGCCGTCAGGGCGTTCGCGCGGCCACAGGTGGGACAGAACCTTTCGTTATCCACGCTCGACGCTCCTCGCCCGCACGGCGCACGGACCGGTGAAGGCCCGGCTCACACGACGGCTCCAATTAGGGGAATTATAGCACACGCCGATTGGACACGGGCGCGCGTCGCGGGGTTGCGGAGATCGCCCCGCCCTGAACGGCGGGCTGAGGGGAGCGCTGCCCGCCGTTCAGGGCGGGACGGGACGAAACGTTACCGGGGCGGCATGACCGGCGACCCGTGACGTTTGCCCGGGAGCGGGCCGTATGCTATACTGAAGACCGTCGTCCCCGGCATCGGCGAAACCGGCCTCGCCCCACCTTCATGCGCCTTTCCGACCGTTACGTCTTTGCCGAACTGATCCTGCCCTTCCTCATCGGCACCCTCGCGGTGCTGATGATGCTGGTCGGCAACACCCTGTTCGCCTATCTGGGCCGGATGCTCCAGGAAAAGTGGCCGGTCATGGTCGTGCTGCGCGCCCTGGTGCTCAACATCCCGACCGTGCTCGTCCTTACGCTGCCCGTCGCCACCGCGCTCGCGGCCAGCCTCGCGACCAACCGCATGGCCCGCGACGGCGAGGTGACGGTGTTGCGCGGCGGGGGCGCTCCGCTTTTCCGCATCTTCCTGCCCATCCTCGTGTTCGGGGCCCTCGTCAGCGCCGCCGACTTCTTCATCTCCGACCGGGTGGTGCCCTGGGCCTGGCAGGAGCAGCAGAACACCGAAGCGCTCCTGTACAGCCTGCCCAAGGACCCCGTCGAGAGCAACGTCGCCTTCAAGGTCGAGAACTACGCGTTCTACATCGGCGCCGCCCAGCGGATCGGTCCGGGCCGCTTGAAGCTGACCAAGGTCATCATCATCCGCTACCCGGACCGCGGCGACGGGTACCCGGAGATCACCACGGCGGAGACCGCGGAATACAACGCCGACCTCTGGACGCTGCGGAACGTGCGCACCCACCTCTACGACAAGAACGGCGTGACCATCGCCGACGGCTTCTCGCCCCGCGGGGAGCTGCCGCTGCGCGTCAACTTTTCGCAGGTCATCTCCCCGCCGCGCCGCGAGGACCAGCTCGCCTTTTCCGAACTGTCCACGCGCGCCGTGGACGCGCGCCGCCTGGGGCAGACCGGGGACGCGCTGAAATACGAGGTGGAGCGCTGGTTCAAGCTCTCGCTCCCGGCCATGTGCCTCGTGTTCGCCCTCTGCGCCCCCCCGCTCGCGCTGCGCTTCTCGCGCGCGGGCTCGTTCACCGGCGTGCTGCTGTCCATCATCGTGGTCTTCGTCGCCTGGAACACGCTCCTGTTGATGAAGTACGTGGGCCTGGGCGGGTACCTCCCGCCGGTCGTGGCCGCCTGGACGACGAACGTCCTGTTCACCGGCATCGGGCTCTGGCTCCTGAGGGCGCAGGAGTGAGGGGACCCGTTCCCCTCGCACTCACCCTGAGCCTCGCCGTCTCGACGTCCCTGGCGCAGGCGACGCTGGCCGCGCCGGCCGAGGGGCAGCCGCCGCCGGCCACACCTCCGCCGGTCGCTTCCCCGACAACGCCCGGCACGACCGCACCCGGGGCCGCGCCCCCCCTGCCGCCCGTCCCGCAGACGACCCCGGAAAACACCGAGCCGGGCATCTCGCCCGCGACGCCGGGGCTGAACCTGGACGCGCCGCCGCCGGAAACGACGCTGCCACCGGTGCCGCTCGTCCCGGAACCGGGCGCGGAGACCGCACCACCGGCCGAACCGGAGGGGCCGGTCGACGAGCGAAACGTCCTGATACTCGAAAGCGCGGACTCGGCCACCATCAGCGGCGACCGGCTGGTCGCCGCCGCAGGGAACGTCCGGCTGCGCTACCGGGGCTACCGCATCCGCGCCGACCGCGCCACCTTCGACGACAACCGGCGGATCGCGACCTTCGAGGGCAACGTCCTGCTGGAGACCGGCCAGCTTTCGGTCCCCAGCGACTTCCTGTCCCTGAACCTGCGCACCCGCGAGTTCTCCCTGCGCGGCGGCCAGACCGTGGTCGCCCCCGCCCTGGTCGGCCCGAACCTGCTCCAGCCGCTGCGCCTGTCCGGCGACACCCTGACGCGGGTCGGGCGCGACCTCGTGGCGACCGGCGGGTTCCTGACGACCTGCGACTTCCCCCACCCGCACTTTCGCATCGGCTTCCGCAAGCTCACCGTCATCTCCAACCGGCGCCTCGCGCTGCGCGACGCCGTGCTGTACTTCGGCGAGCGGCGCGTGCTGCGCCTGCGCTACCTGTCGCTGCCGATCACGGAGCGGCGCCTGCGCTACAGCTACCTGCCCGAGGTGGGCCGCACGGAAGAAGAAGGCTTCTTCGTCAAGACCGTCCTCTCGTACGCCCTCAGCGAGTCGCTGCCCGGCCTGCTCCACGTTGACGCGATGCAGAAGAAGGGGCTGGGCCTGGGGTTCGACCAGACGTACGAGTTCGGCAAAGCCGCCGCCGGGACGCTGCTGCTCTACTCGCTGCGCGACCAGAACCGCGACGTCAACAACCTGAACGGGCGCCTGAGCCACCGGCAGCAGCTCGGCGACGTCGCCGCGACGCTGAACTACGATTTCCAGCAGAACTCCTACCTGGCGCTGCAGCCGACCTCCAAGACGCAGAACCTGACGTTCAACGTCGGACGCAACCGGGGCGGCGTGAACACGAGCGCGAGCTATAGCCAGATCTCCACCAACTACGGCTTCGGCCAGAACCAGACGACGTCCTACACACTCTCGCAGGGGCTGCGGCTGGGCACCTTCGGCGACGTGAACGTCCGCCTCAACGGCTCGGACTACGTGACGCCGAACCAGCCGGGCCGCGAGACGCAGACCGGCGAACTGAACGTCCGGGGTCGTGCAGGCGCGTTCGACCTGAGCCTGAACGCCAACAGGAATCTGGCCGGCAGCCAGGGCGGCCAGAGCTATTTCTCCGGCACGGAGCGCGTGCCCGAGATCATCATCGGGACCGACTCGACGCGGCTCGGCATCCCGTTTCTGCGGGGCGTGCCGCTGCGCCTGAGCGCGGGCTACGGCAAGTACATCGAGAACCCGGCCGGGACGGAGACCGACCGGGCCCTGTTCACGCTCGACGCCGACCCGAAGCCCATCCCCCTGACGCGGGGCGGCCTGTCGCTCCAGCTCGGCGCGCGACTGCGCCAGACCGTGTACGGGAGCGATTCGGCACAGTACGTTCTGCAGTCGCAGTCGCAGCTCACGCAGAAGCTGGGGGCCGCCTCCTCGCTCAACTTCACGTACGGCTACCTGCGCCCCTACGGCTTCTCGCCGCTGCGCTTCGACCAGTCGGGCTCGCTCAACAACCTGGGCGCGAACCTCCAGGTCTCCACGCCGCGCGTGCGCCTGACGCTGTTCACGGGCTACGACCTCCAGCGCGCCCGCGACGACGACTTCATCGGGCCCCGCAACCCGTGGCAGAACCTGTCCCTGCAGCTCGCCCTGCGCCCGTCCGAGGCGTTCCAGACGCGCTTCACCTCCTCCTTCGACATCAATTCGGGGCGCCTCCAGGATCTGACGAACCGCACCCGCGTGCGCCTGCCGGGCCGGCTCGCCCTCGACACCGGTTCGCGCTACGACCCGCGCCGGGGCCGGCTGGCGCAGGCGAACTTCGCCCTGGAAACCTCGCTCTTCGGCGGCGCGTACAACCTGTCCGCGCTGGCCGGCTACAACGGCTTCACCAAGAAGTTCGAGTACCGCAACTTCGCCCTCACGCGCTCGTACCACGACTACGAGATCACCTTCACCTACATCGACCAGCCGTTCGGCTTCCGCTCCGAAAAGGGCTTCAACTTCCTGATCCGCCTGAAAGCCTTCCCCACCTTCCAGCGCACCGGCGTCGGCCAGTACGGCACGGCCCTCGACACCGGCACTGGCGAGGTGTTCTGACCTATCCCACCGGAACCTATCCCCCCTGCCCCCTTCCCTGCCGAGCCGCTTCGCGGAGGGAAGGGGGCAGGGGGGATAGGTCCAAAGAGCAGTGCGCGCACCTGCTCCAATGGCGGATGTGGGTTTTCCGGCCCCGAAGTATCCTACAGTCATAGATCGACCTTGAAGGAGGGAAGTGATGGCGACAGAGACCGGGGCGGGGGTGCTGGCGAGCCTGTCGGAGGCGCTGGCGGGCGTGGTGGAGCGGACGGCGGCGTCGGTGGTGCGCGTGGACGACGGGAGCCGGCTGACGGCGACGGGCGTCGTGTGGACGGCGGACGGCGTGATCCTGACGACCTCGCACGGGGTCGAGCGCGACGAGGAGCTGACGGTGGAGATGTCGGACGGCGCGGCGCTGGCGGCGACGCTGGTCGGGCGCGACGAGGACACGGACCTGGCGGTGCTCCGGGTGGCGGCGACGGGGCTGCCCGCGGTGGAGCGGGCGGACCCGGAGGCGGTGAAGGTGGGGCACCTGGTGCTGGCGCTGGGACGGCCGGGCACCGCGGGACTCCAGGCGACCATCGGCATCATCAGCGCGAAGCAGGAGACGCAGACCGGCGGCAACCCGGAGTACATCCTGCACACCGACGCCGTCCTTTACCCCGGCTTTTCGGGGGGGCCGCTGGTGGACATGAACGGGGGCGTGGTCGGGATCACGAACCGGATGTTCGGCCGCGGCAGCGGCGTGGCGCTCGGAACGCCGCTGGCGGCGCACGTGGCGGAGACGCTGCTCGCGGGCGGGCACGTCTCGCGCGGCTACCTCGGGGTGCGGACGCAGGTCGTGGCTCTGCCCTCCACGCTGCGGGACAAGCTCGGGGCGGCGCAGGAGCACGGCCTGCTGATCGTCGGGCTGGAAAGCGGCGGCCCGGCGGAGAAGGGCGGGCTGCTGCTCGGGGACGTACTCCTCGGCGTCGCCGGCGAAGTCGTCACCGACCCAGACGCGCTGCGGGGCTATCTGCGGGCGCGGAATGCGGGCGAGTCGGTCGCCTTCCACCTCGTGCGCGGCGGAGCGCGGCACGATCTTTCCGTCGCCCTGGGCGCGGAATCGTAAAGGAGGCGTGATGATCGAATCCACCGTCGTCGCAGCCTTCGCCGCACCGCTGCGCGCGGAAACCACGGCCCTGGTCGAAACGCTGCGACAGAGCGTCGTCGTGGTGCAGGCCGGCAACACCGGGCACGGGTCGGGCGTGATCTGGGACCGCGACGGCCTGATCGTAACCAACGACCACGTCGTCGCGGCGTCGGCCCGGCAGACCGCGGTCGAACTCGCGGACGGGCGGCGCCTTTCTGCGGCCGTCGTCGCGCGCGACCCGGCGAACGACCTGGCCCTGCTCCGCGTCAGCGGCGCGCGCGGTCTGGTGCCCGCGCCCGTCGGCGACTCGGCCGCGCTGCGGGTAGGCGAGCTGATCGTGGCCGTCGGGCACCCGTGGGGCGTGCGCGGCACGGCGACCCTGGGCATCGTCAGCGCCGCGCGCGGCGGCGGGACGTGGATGGGGCGGGCGCGCCGCGACGTGCTCCAGGCCGACGTCGCCCTCGCCCCCGGCAATTCCGGCGGGCCGCTCGTCAACGCGCGCGGCGAGGTCGTCGGCATCGCCAGCATGATCCTGTCGCCCGGCATCGCCGTCGCCGTCCCGAGCCACGTCGTCGC
>CADCTO010000300.1 GCA_902805585.1 uncultured Armatimonadota bacterium
ACTCGCGTTATCGGAGTGGCATGACGCAGCGGGAATACGAGGCGCTGCTGAGCCGCCAGCCGGAGGCGCGGACGTGGTCCTGGAACGTGATGAAGCGCAACCCCGAGGTCTACGCCAAGGGCAAGATCCGGCACCCGGACCACGCGACGATCGAGCTGCCGTTCTGGCACCGCGTCGTGCTGAGCCTGGAGCAGCCGGTGGGGTTGCAGCGGACGGGGAACGTGGTGTTTCTGGATTGAGCGAGGGGAGCCAGCCGAGGCACTGAAGCGCCTCGGCACCTGCGCACCGGTGAGATCCCCAACGACTTGAAAGGAGGTGCTTACCATGCAGACCTTTGAGCGCGACCTGCGGCTGGAGATGCTGAACAGCCTGCTGACCACGCCGCACCGCAAGCTGGAGCAGGTGGCCGACGTGCACAAGGAGATGGTCGGGATGGACCCCATCTTTTACGGGCACCTGGCCGTCTGGTACCAGCGGAGCGGCGACGTGCGCGACCACAAGGAGGTGTTCGTCGGCAACCTGCTGGCGAGCGACCTGCCGGAGCACCGGGACGCCGGCTTCGTGCTGCTGCAGGAGCTGCCGCCGTACCAGGTGGCGCGCGTGGTGGACTTCCTGAAGACGCTGCGCGGCAAGCTGCCGCGCTCGGCGCGCACGGCGGTCACGCGCTACCTGCGCAAGCGCGAGGCGGACCCGGCGTTCTTCGACCGGGCGGCGCTGCGCCAGCGCAAGGCGATGAAGCACCTCTACGCGAGCCTGCACATCCCGCCGGGGGCGCGGGCGGACGCGGTGCTGTTCAAGGACACGCCGCCCCCGGACAGCCTGGCGCACGTGATCAAGGCGGTGGCGAAGGCCGAGACGCCGGCCGAGCAGGCGCGGCTGATCGTGGAGCACAACCTGCCGTTCACCATCGCCGTCGGCGCGGTCTCGAAGCTGACGCCGACGCTCCTGGTGGCGCTCATCAACGCGATGTCGCCGCAGGAGGTCATCAACAACCTGGCCTCGCTGAAGAAGCGGGGGGCGCTGGACCACAAGGAGGTCAAGGCGCTGATCGATCAGAAGATCGAGCGGGCGGCGACGTCCGACCGGGTGTCGGCGTACAAGGCGCGGGTCGCGTCCGAGGTGGCGGACCTGGACGCCGAGACGCAGGCGCGCCTGGAGAAGGTGACCGACGAGCAGGTCAAGAAGCGCGGCCGGATCACCAAGTCGACGGCGCTGCTGGTGGACAAGTCGAGCTCGATGGAGAACGCCATCGAATTGGGCAAGCGGCTCGGGGCGCTGATCTCGGGCATCGCCGAGGGGGGGCTGACGGCGTACGCGTTCGACACGGCGCCGTACCCCGTGAAGGCGAAGGGCGACACCCTGGGCGACTGGGAGCGCGCGTTCGGGCACATCCGGGCCGGCGGCGCGACCAGCGTCGGCTGCGCGCTGGAGGCGATGCGCCTGCGCAAGGAGGCGGTGGAGCAGATCATCCTCGTCACCGACGAGGAGGAGAACACGTCGCCGTACTTCGCGGACGCCTACGAGGCGTACCAGCGCGACCTGAGCGTCGCGCCGAACGTCATCATCGTCCGGGTCGGCAACGCGAGCACGTGGGTGGAGCAGAAGCTCCAGGAGAAGCGGGTGCAGGTGGACACGTTCCGCTTCGAGGGCGACTACTACTCGCTGCCGAACCTGGTGCCGCTGCTGGCGCGCCCGTCGCGCCTGGAACTCCTGCTGGAGATCCTGGACACGCCGCTCCCGGAGCGCGACGACAAGTAGGAAGGGCGGCGGGATACGCAAGACGCCCGCCCGGCGCCGTGGGCCCTGGCAAGGTCCCGGCGCCGGGCGCTCTTTCGCGGGAAGGGAGGGAGATCATGAGCGACAACGACGCGCTGAACCGCGTGGACCTGTGCTTCGTCGTGGACACCACGGGCAGCATGGGGATGTTCATCAAGGCGGCGCAGCGGCACCTGCTCGACGCGATGGACGCCCTGCGCGCCGGGCACGACATCGACCTGCGCGTCGGTCTGACGGAGTACCGGGACCACCCGCCGCAGGAAAGGTCGTTCGTGACCCGCTTCCACGCGCCGAAGCCGGACCTGCAGGCGATGCAGAAGGCCATCAACGCGCTGAAGGCCGAAGGCGGCGGCGACGCGCCCGAGGCCGTCTTCGACGGCGTCCATGCTGCCTGCGGGGAGATGCCGTGGCGCGAGCACAGCCGCCGCTTCGTGCTGCTGGTCGGCGACGCGCCGCCGCACGGCGCGCGGGCACACGAGCGGCGCGAGGAGGCGCCGGAAGCCGAACCGGCGGGCGGACGCGGCCGGAGGTCCCGCGCCGCCGACCTGTGCCCGTGCGGATTGACGGTGCACGACGTCACGGCTGCGGCCGAAAGCCGGAACGTGACGGTGCACGCGCTGTGCATGGTCGCGGACGCCGCCACCGTCGGGGCGTTCACGGCCATCGCGGGCGGCACGGGCGGCGCGTGCGCCCCGGCGCAGAGCGCGGACAAGATCGTCGGCACGATGGGGGCCGTTTTGGAGCGGGAATTCAGCAGCCTGCCCTTCGACCGCGAGACGCTGCGCGTGGCACGCGGGATCGGCGAGCCGGACACGGAGCGGGTCGCCGAAGCGCTCGGCTGCCCGCGCGTTCAGGCCGCGGCATCTCTGGCGCGGCTGGGCAAGCGCGGCTTCCTGGACGCCCTGAGCGCCGCGTGACGGGCAGTCCGGAACAACGGGAAAGGAGGTGACGGCATGAGCGACATGAAGGGTGCGTACGTCCTGGCGGCCGCGGCGGTGCGGCGGCAGTTCGCGGAGCAGCACCCCGAAGGCCTAGCCACGCTGGACCGGGTCAGATCGGGCGAGGTGGCGGCGTACAGCGGCAGTTGAAACGCGCAGGACGCACTCAGCAGGAGCGCCGGAAGGCATCGCTTCATTGCCTGGTTCCTTGAACGGCTGTGTCGCGGAGCGCCACCGAAGAACAGAGCGGTTTCCGCCAAGCGCGCGCGCACGTGGTCCGTCTCTGTATTCTGCCACAATCTGTGGTAAATCGGGCACCGGGGCCGGTCCCGCGACACGGCGAGATACGCGCCTTCACCGGGGCGGCGGACCTCGCGGGGGGGGTTCCCGCGGGCTCGCCGCCCGTTCCCGTGTCCGCTTCCCGGCGGCGCCGGGTCGCCCGGTTTCGTCGGTGGCACAATTGGGCATAATCCGTGCTACGCCGTATCTGCTGGCGCGGCGTCCGTGGCGCCGCGTGAACGAACGGCGGCACGCCCTCTGGACGCGAAGCGACGCGGGCGTGCGACGAGCAAGAAAGGCCTTCCGGTATGTCCCCCACTTCCGCCGCCGATGCGTGCCCCCGTCTGTGGCGCCCGCTGTCCCGCTTCGCGCTCCTCCTGCTGGCCTTCGCGGCCTGCTGCGCCGCCGCCACCGCCCCGGCCCGGGCGGGGACGACGCTGCCGTCGGGGTTCACCGAGACCCTGGTCGCGGGCGGCCTGGACAACCCGACGGCCATGGCGTTCGCGCCCGACGGCCGCCTGTTCGTGTGCCAGCAGGGCGGCAAGGTGCGCGTCGTCAAGAACGGGGCGCTGCTCGCCACGCCGTTCGTCAGCCTGACCGTCAGCGTGCTCGGCGAGCGCGGGCTCGTCGGCATCGCCTTCGACCCGGACTTCGCGGCCAACGGCTACGTGTACCTGTACTACGCGGTCAAAACCGCCAGCCCGTTCAACCGGGTCAGTCGCTTCACCGCGAACGGCGACGTCGCGGTCGCCGGGAGCGAGAAGGTCCTGCTGAACCTGCCGCCGCTGACCGCCGGCGTCCACAACGGCGGCGCGATGCATTTCGGCGCGGACGGCAAGCTCTACGTCGCCACCGGGGACAACAACACCCCGAGCAACGCGCAGGCGCTCTCCTCGCCGATGGGCAAGCTGCTGCGCATCAATGCCGACGGCTCGATCCCGGCCGACAACCCGTTCTACAACACCTCGGGCGCCCACAAGGCGGTCTGGGCGCGCGGGCTGCGAAACCCTTACACCCTGGCCGTGCACCGCGTGTCGGGCCGCCTGTTCGTCAACGACGTGGGGCAGGACGCGTGGGAGGAGATCGACGAGGGCGCGGCCGGCGCCAACTACGGCTGGCCGACCACCGAGGGGCCGACCACCGACGCGCGCTTCAAAAGCCCGCTGTTCGCCTACGGGCACGGCAACGGCGGCGCCACCACGGGCTGCGCCATCACGGGGGGCGTCTTCTACGACCCGGCGGCGCCGGCGTTCCCGGCGGAGTACGTGGACAAGTACTTCTTCACCGACTTCTGTTCCGGCTGGATCCGCGTGCTCGACCCCGCGACGGGCGCGGCCACCGGCTTCGCGACGGGGACCGTCTCGCCGATCGACCTGCGGGTGGGCCCCGACGGGGCGCTGTACTACATCAGCCGCGACGGCGGCTACGGCGTCAGCGGCACGGCCAACAGCGCCGTCTTCAAGATCGCCTACGGCGGCGGCAGCCAGGCCCCGGTCCTGGTGCAGCACCCGGCCGACGCGACGGTGGGCGTCGGCCAGGCCGCGACGTTCGCCGTCAGCGCCAGCGGGAGCAGCCCGCTCTCGTACCAGTGGCAGCGCGACGGCGTCAACATCGCCGGGGCGAACGCGTCGAGCTACACCACGCCCCCCACCGCGCTCGCCGACAGCGGACAGCGCTTCCGCTGCGTCGTGTCCAACGCCGCCGGCAGCGTCACCAGCAACAGCGCGCTGCTGACGGTCAGCAACAACCAGGCGCCCGCGGCGGCCGTCACGGGCCCGGCCGAGGGGGCGACCTACGCGGCCGGCGACGTGGTCGCCTACGCCGGCACCGGGACCGACCCCGAGGACGGCGACCTGCCGGCGGGCGCCTTCACCTGGCGGGTGGACTTGCACCACGACACCCACAGCCACCCGTTCCTGGCCGCGTTCTCCGGCGTCAAGAACGGCACGTTCACGATCCCGAGGACCGGCGAGACCAGCGCCAACGTCTGGTACCGCATCCACCTGACCGTCAAAGACTCGGGCGGCCTCACCCACACGACGTTCCGCGACGTGCGCCCGCGGACGAGCACGATCACGCTGGCGACGAGCCCGGCGGGGCTCCAGGTGACCCTCGACGGGCAGCCGAAGCCCGGGCCGCACTCGGTGGTGGGGGTCGTGGGCATGGAGCGCGAGATCGGCGTGGTGTCGCCCCAGACGCTGAACGGCGTCGCCTACGAGTTCGCCTCGTGGTCCGACGGGGGCACGGCCACCCACACGATCCGCACGCCCGCCGCCGGCGCCACCTACACCGCCACGTTCCGCGTCCGGGGGACGCAGCCGGGGGACGGCGAGGTGATCGTGGACAACGGGCAGGCGATGCGTACCGGCGCGTGGAGCGTCAGCGCCTTCCTTTCCGGGCGCTACGGCTCCGACTACCTGCACGACGGAAACACGGGCAAGGGGGCGAAAAGCGTGCGCTTCACGCCCCGCCTGCCGTCGGCGGGCACCTACGAGGTCTACGTCCGGTACCCGAACAACCCCAACGGCGCGGCCAACGTGCCCGTGCGCGTGCGGCACGCCGGGGGGGTGGCGCCGGTGACGATCCCGAGCCAGAAGACGGGCGGCGGGGCCTGGGTCCGCCTGGGCACCTGGTCGTTCCACCACGGCACCCGCGGGTTCGTCATGGTCCTGAACGCCGGCACGACGGGCTACGTCATCGCCGACGCCGTCAAGTTCGTCCGGCGGGGCCGGCCTTCCCAGATCCGGCCGATACTGGCCCCGTGGGGCGGGGGTCCCGGGGCTCGTGCCACTCGCACAGCGCCTCCACCCACGCGGCCGAGCCGTCGCGCAGCCAGCCGTCGAGCTGCGCCTGCTCCTTGAGCTGCTGGCCGCGCGCCCGCGGCACGGCCACGTAGCGGCAGTCCAGCTCCGGCAGCGCGGTCAGGTCGCCCCACAGCTTCTCGAACTGGGCGACCGGGAACACGTCCTCCTGGGCGTGGCCCCAGCGGCGCTTGACCTCTTTGAGCGTCACGTAGGTGGGCATGCGGGCGGCCAGGGCGCGGATCGCGGCCGCGACCGCGGCCTCGTCGGACAGGGAATCGCGCGTCAGCCCGAAGACGTCGAGCAGCGCGTCGACGCGCACCCAGGTCGTCAGCGAGTTGTAGTAGGACAGGGCGAACTCGTCCTCCTCGCGCGGGATCGCCAGGCCCTCGACGAGCCGCAGCCGGCCGTCCACGCGCGCCAGCCCGCCGCCGCGGTCCTCCAGGCGGCGGGCGATCACCTCGACCGTCAGCGCCCCGCCGCTCGCGATGTGCAGGCCGAGCAGACCGGGGTCCACGTCGGCGCCCAGCGTGTCGATGTTGTGGACGAGGAGGTGCTGGAGGCCGGGGCGCTCGGCGAGGAGCCGCGCGAGCACGCCGTTCTTGAACAGGTTGGGCACCTCGTACCAGTGGCCGACGGGGTGCAGACACTGCTCGGGCAGGTTGTCGGTGTAGTCGCCCGCCTCGCCGGCCGCCTGCGCCCAGGCGATCAGGGCGGCCCGCCCGCTTTCGCGCACCTTCTGGGCCTGGTCGTCCAGTACCTGCTGGGGCGTCTCCTCCCACGCGAAGCGCAGGTCGCGCACCGTCGGCACCATCCGCAGCCCGATGGCCCGGCCGGGCGACAGCAGGAGCGGGCCGGGGTACCCGTAGTTCTGCTCCGCCTCCAGCCACGACGCGATGGGGCCGTGGGTGAGGTAGCTGGTGGTGAAGACGTGTGGGACGGGCGTCCCCCCGGCCAGCCGGCCGATGCGCCGGCTTTTCGCCAGGTGCGTCTCGACGAAGGTGCGGTGCTTGCCGCCCAGCCGGGCGAAGGGGTGGAGCGCCTTGACCACGCCCGCGCCCTGGGTCCAGCGGCTCCCGACGCCGGCCGCGAGCGTGACCACGGCGACCTCGCCGCGGGCGATCGACGCGCGCCCTTCCCGGCGCATCGCCTCGGTGACCGCTTCCGCCGCGTCCAGCACGTCGCCGGGCTGGGCGTCGCGGATGTCGCTGCTGACGGGGAGCCGGTTCTGCGCCAGCCCGATGCGGCCGTGCCGCAGGTCGCGGCGGATCTGCTCGTGTTCGACCCGGTCGAAGCCGTTGGCGTCGAGCAGAGACGGCAGGTCCGGGCCCGCGCCGTCGCCGCCGCGGTTCCGGGGCATCAGGCGCTCGAACAGGGTCTGGGCCATGCCCGACAGCTCGGGGCGCGTGCGGCAGGCCTCGCCCAGCGCGTCGAGTTCGGCCCGGCGCGCGGCGGGCAGGCCGCGTGGGTCCAGCCGCACCAGGTCCGGCGTGGTCAGGGCGTAGTAGGCGGGGGGCAGCGGGACCGACCCGGGGTCGAGCAGCCGCGCG
>CADCTO010000301.1 GCA_902805585.1 uncultured Armatimonadota bacterium
CGGTCACACACCTCCCTCGGAGGCACGTCGTGTCGGGGGCAGGAGCCCCGCTCACGCATGTGGCGAGAACAAGGCCGCGGGCGTGGGGATCACCACTCGTCTGACTGGCCTGTTGCTCGGCAAAGCCGCACGCGGCGGTGTTCCTCGCTGCGGCGTCGCCGCCCTGCCCCCGTTCGCGCCTGACAAGGAGCATGCACATGCCCACCAACGTCCTGATCGCCTTCTATTCTCGCAATGGCTCCACGGAGGCGCTGGCCAACGCCGTTGCCGACGGCGCCCGGGCCGAGGGCGCCGAGTTACGCCTCCGCCGGGCCCGCGAGTTCGTCGGCCCCGAGACAATGGCCAAAGCGCAGGGCTGGGCCGAGAACGCCGCTCGCATGAACCGAGCCTACGAGGCCCCGACGGAGGCCGACGCCGAGTGGGCCGACGCCATCGTCTTCGGCACGCCGACGCGCTTCGGTGCCGTGACAGCTGAGCTCAAGGCGTACATCGACAGCCTCGGCGGGCTCTGGTTCCAAGGCAAACTCGTCGGGAAGGTCGGCTCGGTCTTCACCTCGACCTCCACCACGCACGGCGGCAACGAGTCCACCTTGATCTCGCTCTACAACCCGATGGCGCATCTCGGCCTCATCATCGTGCCGCTTGGCTACGCCGATCCGGTGCTGTTCAGGGCGGGCACGCCATACGGCGCGTCCAGCGTCTCCGGTCAAAACAACAACCCTCCGAGCGCGGACGATCTCGAGGTGGCGCGATTCCAAGGCCGCCGTGTCGCCCAGGTCGCGGGCGCGCTGAAGGCCGCCCGCGTCACGGAAACGAAGGGCTGAACGGGAAGCGAGCGAGTGCATGCTGCCGGTCGGCACACCTGGGTGCGGCCGATGCGATCCGCAGGAGACCCTCCATGTCGACCCGTCCGCCCGCGCCGCCACCCACGTCCGCCGCCGTGCCCTCGCCCGCCGGGGCGCGGCAGGCGCCCGGCACTGGGTCCGTCGCGCCCATGCCGGTCGACTTCGACGCGCTCATGCAGGCGCATTTGGCGCGCGTGTTCGGCGAGCGGGACGCGGACCGGCGTCTCGGCGCGCTCGAGGAACTCTACGCCGGGGACGCCACGCTCTTCGAGCCGCACGCGGAAGCGACGGGGCGCGAGGCGATCTCGGACGCCGTCGGCGCGCTCCAGGCGAGCCTGCCGCCGGAGTTCGTGTTCGCCGCCGCCGGGCCCGCCGTGGGCCACAACGGGGTCGCGCGCCTGCACTGGCGCGTGGGGCCTCCGCACGGCCCCGCGGCCGTGACCGGGACGGACGTGGCCCACGTGGAGAACGGGAAGATCAAGGCCCTGCACGTCTTCCTCGACCCGGCGCCGCGCTGAACAGAAGCCGCATCTGGCCGGCCCGATGGGAAGGAGCACGCTTCCCCACGGCCAGGGCGCGGATTGCCGCAAGGCGTGGCCTCGATCTGCTGGGGGCCCGAGAGCAGCGTCTTGCTACCGGGGCGACCACCCCCGCTCGAGCCGTCGGAAGGATCTTTTGGAGATGGCTAGCCCAGCGGCTGTGCCGACCCGTCCGGATCCGGACGGCGGGGGGCACCGACGTCCCAACGGCCGCGTGCAGCGAAGGCGGGCGGTAGCCGGAGCGCGCTGTGCGGCTGCGCCTCGGCCGCATACCAACGCGAGAAGGAGGGCGGTGTCATGAAGATCCACTACGAAGTGGCCGAGCACGATGGCGGGTGGGCGTACAAGCTCGGAGACGTGTTTTCCGAACCGTACCCCGACCGGGCGACCGCCTTGGCGGCCGCGAGAAGGGTGGCTGCGGAACAGCATGTTCCCAGGAGCGCGGCTCACATCGAGCACCAGGACGAGGCGGGCCGGTGGCGCA
>CADCTO010000302.1 GCA_902805585.1 uncultured Armatimonadota bacterium
GCTCGGGATCGTCATCATCACGGGCGGCATCGAGCTCTCCGTCGGTTCCATGTTCGCACTGCTGGGCGTGCTCCTGTCGATCCTGCTGAACGAACGCGGGCTGCCCGGCGCGGTCGGCATGCTGGCGATCATCGCCGCGGGAATGGCGCTCGGTTCGCTGCACGGCTTCCTCATCACCAAGGTGCGCCTGCAGCCGTTCATCGTCACGCTCTGCGGCCTGCTGTTCTACCGCGGCATCGCCCGGTTCATCGCGCGCGACGAGACGAAAGGCTTCGCCGAAGCCCCGGGGTTCGAGAGCCTGCAAACGCTTTCGAGCGGCAACGTGCTCGGCGTCCCCACCCCGTTCGTGCTGCTTTTGGTCATCGCCGCCATTCTCTGGGTCGTGCTCCACCGCTCGGTCTACGGGCGGCACCTGTTCGCCGTGGGGCGCAACGAAGAAGCCGCGCGCTACGCGGGCATCAATTCCAAGCGCGTCATCGCCAGCGCCTACGTGCTTTCGGGCGCGCTCGCGGGCGTCGCCGGCATCCTGCTGGCCTTCTACACCCGCTCCATCTCGCCGTCGTCGCACGGCAACTTTTACGAACTATACGGGATCGCCGCGGCCGTGCTGGGCGGGTGCAGCCTGCGCGGCGGCGAAGGCTCCATCGTGGGCATCCTGATCGGGGCCGCCCTGCTCCAGGTGCTCCAGAACCTCGTCAACCTGCTCGGCATCCCCAGCTCGCTCAACTTCGCCGTCATGGGCACCGTCATCCTGTTCGGCGTCATCGCCGACCAGGTATTCAAGCGCAAAAGGGCCTGAACCATGGACCGAAGGTCGTTCTTATGCCGCGGCGTGGCCGCCGCGGCGCTGCTCGGCATCGCCGCCGCCCCTGGCCTGCGGGCGCAGGTCGATCCGCGCGCCTGGAAGCCGGCGCCCGCGCCGCTCATGACGCGGTGGGCGAAGGACGTCCGGCCCGACCGGGCGCGCCCGGAGTACCCCCGCCCGCTCCTGGTCCGCAAGGACTGGAAGAGTCTGAACGGGCTCTGGGAGTTCGCCTTCGACGACAAGAACGAGGGGCGCACGCAAGGCTGGACCGCGGGCAAAACGCTCCCGATGCAGATCCTGGTGCCGTTCACCTTCGAGGCGTCGCTTTCGGGCATCGGCAAAGGGAAGGAGGTCCACGAGCGGGTCTGGTATCGCCGGACCTTCGACGTGCCCGAGGCCTGGCGTCGGGACGGGAAACGCGTCCTGCTCAACTTCGGCGCGGTGGACTGGGAATCGACTGTCTGGGTCAACGGGCGCGAGATAGGCACGCGCCGGGGCGGCTACACGCCGTTCAGCTACGACGTCACGGACGCCCTGAAGCCGGGCGGCGGGGCGCAGGAGATCGTGGTCGCCGTCTACGACCCCGCCGACCCCGGCAAAGGGGCGTACCAGCCCAAGGGCAAGCAGCTCGGCAGCGAGGGCATCTTCTACACGCGCACGACCGGCATCTGGCAGACCGTCTGGCTGGAGCCCGTCAGCCCGGTCCACCTCGCCAAGGTGCGACTGACCCCGGAGCGCAATAGCGGCGCGTCGACGTGGCGGCTCCGCGCGGACGTCACGCTTCCCGCCGACCGCGCCCGCTCCGCAGACCCCATCCGGTTGGAGGTGTTCGTCCGGTTCAAGGGCCAGCAGATCGGCGCTTTCGCCTTCGAGACGCCCGGGCGAGTCCTCCACGAGACTTCCGCCACGGTTCCCATCACCGTCCCGCTGAGTATCGCCCAGCTGTGGACGCCGGAGCGCCCCGACCTCTACGACGTTAAAGTGACACTCCGGCGGGGGGAGCGCGTCCTGGACGAGATCACCTCCTATACCGCTCTGCGCGAGGTGGGCATCCGGAACGGCCGATTGACGCTGAACGGCCGGCCCTACTTCTACCGCGGCGTGCTGGACCAGGGCTACTGGCCGGACGGAATCCTGACGCCACCCACGGACGCCGCCCTCCGCTACGACGTGGAGATAACGAAGAAGATGGGCTTCAACATGTCCCGCAAGCACGTCAAGGTCGAGGACCCGCGCTGGTACTACTGGTGCGACAAACTCGGCCTTGCCGTGTGGCAGGACATGCCCTCGGCGCACGCGCCCCTGCACACCAACGCCGAGGCGCAGCGCAACTTCACCCAGGAGTGGCGCGACGTCATCGACGCCACGCGCGACTACCCGAGCGTCGTCCACTGGATCCCGTTCAACGAGAACTGGGGCGACCCGCGCGCGTTCCAGGATGAGACCGTGACGCTGACGCGGCAGATCGACCCGTCCCGCCCGATCACGGACGCCTCGGGCTGGACACAGCGCGGCCTGACCGACGTGATCGACGCGCACGACTACAGTAACAACCTGCGCGCGCAGGGCGTGGCGAACCCGACCAAGCCCAAGGTCGTCGGCGAGTACGGCGGCATCGCCCTCCCGGTCGAGGGGCACACGTGGACGACCGGCTGGGGGTACCAGACCGTCCGCACGCCGGAAGCCCTGTTGCGCCGCGTCCGCTTCCAGACCTCGCAGCTCTTCGACGCGGCGAACCTGTCCGGCTTCGTCTACACGCAGCTCTCCGACGTCGAGCAGGAGATGAACGGCCTGCTGACCTACGACCGCCTGCTCAAGGCGCCCGCCGAGCGCTTCGCCCGCATCTTCAACGGCAGCGACCGCGCCCCGGCCGGCGAGTTCGCGGGCTACCTGCGGGACTGGCTCGTGCTCGGTCCCCTGCCGACCGGCACCACGCTCACCTCCGGCCAGGACAGCCCCAACGCCCGGGCGATCTTCGATAAAGTCCTGGCTCAGGCCTTCGTCCCGAACGAGGGCAGCCTGGCCCCGACCGACGGGGCGGCGGGCGGGACCGCCGGCGGTTCCGAGGTGAAGTGGAAGCGCGTCCAGGCGACCGGCGACCAGCTGGACTTCCAGCGCGCCTTCGGCGGAGAGACGAACAACGCCGTTGCCTACGCCGTCGCCTACTTCGACAGCCCCACCGAGGTCAGGAACGCCACGCTACACTTCGGCTCGGACGACGCGGCCCGGGTGTGGCTGAACGGCAGGCAGGTATGGACCGTCAACCGCGTCCGGGGCGTCAACCTGGACGAAGATGAAGTGCCCGGCCTGACGCTGAAGGCCGGCCGAAACGTCCTGGTCGTCAAGGTCGCGCAGGGCGTCGGCGGCTGGGGCGTGGCCGCGCGCTTCGAGAAGGCCGACGGCACCAGCCTGCAGCCCGGCCGCACCGCCGCGCGCTGAACTGGGCGGGCCTCTGGCCGATGAACGGGCCGGCAGGAGGGCCTTCGGCCGGCGGTCCTTCGGACCCGGGCGGTTTTCCCGCTCCCCGTGCGAAGCACGGTCGGCAACGGGGTTGCCCTCCTGCCGGGCCGTTCATCGGCCCGACGACAATATCAAGAAGAGCCCGAAGAAGGTAAGCATGCCACCGATTCACTTCCGCAAGGCCGCGGTACACGCGACCGTGACCGCCGTCGCCGCGCTGACGGCGCTCCTACCCGCGCGGGCCCAGCAACCCGGCATCACCATCTCCGCAGGCAAACCGGCCGCGAAGGTCAGTCCGCTGCTCTACGGCATCTTCTTCGAGGAGATCAACCACGCGGGCGACGGCGGCCTGTACGCGGAGCTGGTCGAGAACCGCTCCTTCGAGGACGACCCGGCGGGGCCCCGGAGCTGGACCCCCACCCTGCCCGGCGCCTCGGCGGCGGTGCTGGCGCTGGACAAGAGCCAGCCGCTCCACGAGAAAAACCGGACGGCCCTGCGCCTCGAAGTGCGCGCCGCCGGGCCGGGGGAGCGCGCGGGCGTCGCCAACGACGGCTACTGGGGCATGGCGGTGCGCCGGGGCGAGGGCTACCGGCTGTCACTCTGGGCGCGGGCCGACGCGGTGATGGGCGCCGGCCCGCTCCGCGTCCGCCTGGAACGGACCGGCGGCGAGACCATCGCCGAGGCCGAGATCCGCGGCCTGTCGGGGAGCGCCTGGAAGCAGCACCGGGTGACGCTGCGCCCCCGGGTCTCCGACGACAAGGCACGCCTCGTGATCGAAAGCGCGCGGCCCGGGACGCTCTGGCTGGACATGGTGTCGCTGTTCCCCGAAAAGACCTGGAAGAACCGGCCCAACGGGCTGCGCCCGGACCTGGCCGAAAAGCTGGCCGCGATGAAGCCCGCCTTCCTGCGCTTCCCCGGCGGCTGCTTCGTGGAGGGCGACCGGCTCGCCGACGCCTACCGCTGGAAGGAGACCATCGGCCCCATCGAGTCGCGTCCCGGCCGGCCGAACCTGTGGGGCTACCGCTCGACGGACGGCCTGGGCTACCACGAGTACCTGCAGCTCAGCGAGGATCTGGGCGCGGAGCCGATGCTCGTCGTCAACTGCGGCATGTCGCACAAGGAGGTCGAGCCGCTGGCCTCGATGCAGGTCTGGATACAGGACGCCCTGGACGCCCTGGAGTACGCCAACGGGCCGGTGACGAGCAAGTGGGGCGCCGTGCGCGCGCGCGCCGGCCACCCCAAACCCTTCAACCTGCGCCTTTTGGAGATCGGCAACGAGAACGGCGGTCCGGCCTACAACGAACGCTACGCGCTGCTGTACGACGCCATCCTCGCCCGCTACCCCCAGACCCGCATCATCGCCAACGTGTGGGGCGGCGTCCCGCGGAGCCGGCCGACGCCGATCCTGGACGAGCACTACTACCACAACCCGGACTGGTTCTTCACGAACGCGAACAAGTACGACACGTACGACCGCAAGGGCCCGCAGATTTATGTCGGGGAGTACGCGGTCACCCAGAACGCCGGGTTGGGCAACCTGCACGCGGCCCTTTCGGAAGCCGCCTTCATGATGGGCATGGAGCGCAACGGCGACGTGGTCACCATGGCCTCCTACGCGCCGCTGTTTGTCAACGTCAACGACCGCAAGTGGAACCCGGACGCCATCGGCTTCGACAGCGCCCGCTCCTACGGCACGCCCTCGTACTACGTCCAGAAGCTGTTCGCCGAACACCGCCCCGAACACGCGCTGCCCACCAAAGTGACGGCGCCACCGACGGTCGCGAAGCCCGCGACCGGCACCGTCGGGCTGGGCACCTGGCTGACGCAGGCCGAGTTCAAGGACATCAAGGTGACGGGGCCCGGAGGCGCGGCCCTGTTCAACTCCGATTTCGGCGCCGGCGTGCCCGTCACGAACTGGAACGTCGTGCGCGGCGATTGGAAAGCGGAGGGCGGCGCCTTCCGGCAGACGAACCTTGGTACCGACATGCGCGCCGTGCTCCGCAGCCCGGCCGTCGAGGCCCTGTCCAACTACACCCTGACGCTCAAGGCGCGCAAGATCAGCGGCGCCGAAGGGTTCCTCATCATGTTCCGCGTCGGCGGCGCGGGCGACTACTACTGGTGGAACCTGGGCGGCTGGAACAACACCCGCCACGCCGTCGAGCGGGCGGCGGGCGGCGGCTGGATCGTCGTCGGAACCGGCCTGGCCGCGATCCTGGGTCACACGTATTCGCCGTTCCTGCGCTTCAAGGGCGGCAAGGGGGTGGCGACATCCCTGGGCGTGATCGTCGGGCTGTCGCCGCTGGTCGCCGGGCTGTCGCTCGGCGTGTTCGCGCTGGTTGTGGCCGCCACGCGCTTTGTTTCGCTCGGCTCGATCCTGGCCGCGCTCACCCAGGCATCGCTGTTCTGGCTCCCGCTCTTCGACGGGCACGCGGCCCCGCTCCCTTTCCGGCTGTTCGGGCTGCTCGCCGCGCTGTTCGTGATCGTCAAACACCGGGGTAACATCGAGCGGCTGCGTCAAGGTACTGAGACCCGTTTCGGCGCGAAAAAGCCGGACGCCGGGCCGGAAAACACGCCGCCCGTGTAATATACGGGGAGTTTTTTGGGCGCGGCGCCCGCGAAATCGTTTTGCGGCACGCGTTTCGAGGTAAAACAGCGCAGGCGATGCCGGTCTTCGCGCCCGCGCGCGAGCACGTGCCGATGGCCCCGCAACGCCGAAGAAACGAATTCGGGGATGCGCACGCTCCCCACTACCCTCCCCAAAGGACCGAGGAGAAACAGATGAAGAACCTTCGCTTTGCCACGACGGCCGCCGCGCTTGGCCTGTTGGTCGCGCCGATGTTGCCCGAGCCGTGGGCGCGCAGGTCAACGCCGCGCATCCGGCCGGCCAGATAGCCGAACGGGACCGCGCCCAGCAAAAAAGCGCCCGCGAGCATCAAAACGACGGACGGCAACGGATTCAGCCTTTCTCGCCCAGAAACAGGCGGCGAAACACGTCGCGGACCGTTCGCGTGCGCCGCTCGTGTTCGGCGCGCAGCCGCTCGGCGGCGGCGGCGTTCGGCCCTTGTTCTTCCTGACCGCCGGACCCGGGATCGGGCGGCAGAACCAGCCGCGCGAGCACGCCCAGGCGACGTTCGCCTTCGGGGCGCTTTCCGCTCGGCCCGTTTTGCGGCGGGGCCGAAGAGGGCAGCGTGTCGCCCGGCAGGCCGGTACGCAGATAAATCGCGTTGCGCAGCCGCTGCAAAAGGTCGTACGTTTCGGTCAGCGTCAGCAGGTCGCCGCGGCCGAGCAGGCCCGCGTGCTGAAGCGCGTGCAGCGCGGCCCGCGTGCCCGGCGCGCGCACCGACGGGTGGGCCGCGCCGTGACGCCATTGAAGCAGCTGGGCGATCCATTCGATGTCGCTCATCGCCCCCAGGCCCAGTTTCAGGTCCGTGTGCCGTTCGGCGGGGCGCAGGCGCTCGTTCTCGATGCGCTGTTTCATGGCCCGTATTTCGTTCGTTTGTTCGTCGGTGATCGGGGCGGCGTACACGGCCGGGTCGCGCGCCTCGGTCATCCAGCGCGCGCCCAGATCGGGGCTGCCGGCGACGGGCCGCGCCTTGAGCAAGGCCTGTTTCTCCCAGGTCGCCGCTTCGCGTTCGTAAAAGGCGGCGTACGATGCGGGCGTGCGCGACAGCGGACCAAAGCGGCCGCCGGGGCGCAGCCGCGGGTCGAACTCCATGTCCACGTTCTGTTCGCGCCGCACCCGACCCATCAGAACGCGCACGGCGTCCGCGACGGCGGCCGCCGCCGGCCCGTCTTCGGGTCGTTCGTGGACGTACAACAGGTCGCCGTCGGACGGGAAGTTCAGTTCGCGCCCGCCGAACTTGCCCAGACCGATCACGGCCAGGCGGGGCAGAACCGCTTCGGCCCCGGCGCGCGCGGCCGCCGCGCGCAGCAGGCCTTCGAGCATGGCCCGGGCCACGTCGCTCAACTCTTCGCCGACAGAGTCCGGCTCCGACGCCTCGCCCCACAAGGCGCGCGCGGCGACGCGCAGCCGTTCGCGCCGCCAGAACGCGCCCAGCGCCCGGACGCGCGCG
>CADCTO010000303.1 GCA_902805585.1 uncultured Armatimonadota bacterium
TGCGTATTTTTGACACTTTAGTTTCTAGTTGATTCAGGGGTTCCGGAAGGCCTGCCAGGCCGAGCGTTCAAGGCTGTCGATGCCTTCACGACGCGTCGTGCAACGCTTATGATGCCTTGTGAGCCGCGCCTGCTCTGCGTTTGTGGGAGCCGATCCAACGAGGGGACAAATCTCAGTGTCCGATCAACCTACAAGAGATCCGATCGTGCTCCGGCTGACACCAGCGCAGAAAAAGCACTACGGTCGTCAAACTGGCCTTTCCTTACCCTCCTCTCTAACCCTGCCGCTAGCCCAATTAAAACTGCTTTCAAGCGTCGCGACGGAGGCCGGCAGCGAATCCCTGCCCGTCTCGCGCTCCGCCGTCAGGCAGCTGCTCGAGCCCGAGCCGTCAGGAGGACAGGGCGGCGGTCCGTTCGCCGTCGAGGTAGCCCTCACTCCGGCTCAGCAGGAGCAGATCGGGCGAGCGACCGGCGACGTCTTCGCCTCGCTGCGGATAGTGCCCGATGATGTTACCGTGACCTACCATGAGGCGTGGGACGAGGCGACCCCCGTGCGCGTCGGCCGCACGATGGTGATCAAGCCCGCGGGCGAACCCCACGAAGCGTCGGACGCCGACCTGGTCGTGGAGCTGCCCGCGGGCGACGGCTCCGGGCGGGGCGTGTTCGGCACGGGGCGCCACCCGGCGACGCAGCTATCGCTGGTCTTGCTGGAGGGGCACGTCCGGCCGGGCGATAGGGTGCTGGACCTGGGCACGGGGTCTGGCATTTTGGCGGTGGCCGCCGCGAGGTTCGGGGCAGGCGAGGTGCTCGCGCTGGACATCGACGCGGCCGCCGTTGCCGTCGCGCGGGAGACCGTCTCGCTCAACGGCCTGGCCGGTGTGGTCGAGGTGGCCCGGGGCGGCGTCGGGTCCGCGGTCCCACCCTACGACGTGGTGGCCGCGAACGTCTTCCCGAACGTGCTGATCGAACTGGCCCCGGACCTTGCCGCGGCCGTGCGGAGCGGCGGCGCGCTCGTCACAAGCGGCTCGGTGGCGGCGCGCGCCGAGGGGGCCGCCGACGCCGTTTGCGCGGCGGGCTTGGGGTTGAAGGAGCGGCGCTCGCAAGGTGACTGGGTCGGGATGGTGTTCCGCAAACCGTAGCGCGTAGGAGGTCCATGCGGAGGTCGGTTGTGCTGGCCAATGACAGCTGCGCCTTCCGCAGCACCCCGCCGCCGAGCACTATCGGGGTGCGGCCACCCGATTAGCGCCTCCGTTGAGCCGGGCGAGGACTGGCAGTGGTGCTGCGCGAACGAGGCGCTGGTCTAAGCTAGAACCCGCCCGCTACAGGGGTCCCACGAGGAAGCGAAACCGAACGCGAACTGCTACCGCCTTCGGGTGGGCCCGCGCAAAGGGCCGCCGCAGTCGTGCCGGATGGTGAGGCGTTCTGCTTCCGAGCCCTTACGTGCTGCGGCCGACGCTAATCGCGCACAGAGAACTCGGCCCACAGCGGGTAGTGGTCGGAGATGCGCCACGACAGCTGCGTCTTTGTGAGCCCGCGCTTGGTCAGGGCGGATTCGGTGAAGTCGAAGAACCCTCCTCTGGAGTATTGCAGCGAGAGCGCGGGCAGGCCGTTCCTGCCCGTGAACCACGCGATCTGGTCGTAGAACTTGTCGAGCTCGGGCCTCCCGGGGTCGGCGAAGATCGTGCGCGGCACCCCCTGGAGGTCCTGTGGGATGTCGAGGCCCGTCGAGACGAAGGCGTCGTGCAGCGCGTCGCCCCTGCGGTCGATGTTGAAGTCACCCAGGGCGATGAGGTTGTGGTCCCAGCTATTGATGTCCCTGGCCCACGAGGCGAGCCACTCCGCTATGGCCCTGAGCTCGGGG
>CADCTO010000304.1 GCA_902805585.1 uncultured Armatimonadota bacterium
GCTCCGCCACATCTTGTTTACGTCCGGTCATCACGTCCCTCTCTTTCCTGTTCGTCATCCTGGTGTCCTCGCCCGCCCATTTACGGTAGGGTAGGCAGGCGGGCGAGGACGGAAGGCGGTGCGCTACACGTGCTCTATCACGCTACGACCGGCGTACCGCCGTCTTGGCGGGAGTGCCTGGTTTCTTTTTCGCCGATTTCGCGGACTCAGGTGCCGCAGGCTTGGCTTCCGTGCCCTCACGCCACGTCATCCCTTCCAGGGAGACGGTGTACTCCCGCCGTACCGGATCGTGTCGGATGCGGTAGCGCGTGGGGTAGTAGGCGCTCTTCAGGTAGGAAGCGGGCACCTGGATGGCCTCGTCGAAGTCGGGTCTGGTCTCCAGGTACGCCTTGGTGATCATCGGCTCGAAGTGGATCATCTTGCCGTCGTACGAGCCGTACAGGAACGTTTTGTCGAAGGGCTTGCCGTTCAGTTCCGGGGCTTTGGGATCGACCCAGTGGCCGCCCATCATCGGCACCTCGGTGCCGGGGGCGTAGACGTAACCGACCGGGGCGAAGGCGGCCGGGACTGCTTTGCGGCAGGTGGCGATGTCGTCGCCGGTGGCGGTTATCTTTTCCCGGTCCTCCGGGGTGATCATGTAGAAGTGGAAATCGAAGTGGGCCTTATCGTAGATGCCGGGCGGCTCGTGGCCAAGCGGGTTCCAGCCCAGGCTGATGTGCTGGAAACCGGTCTTCATGGCCTCCTTCGGGACCATCAGCATGTACTCGGGTCCGAGCTTCCCCTCCGGCTGAGTCTGCACCAGTCCCTCCAGCGCCGTCTCGGTCAGGGTCACGCCGAGGGAGGAGGGCTTCCCCTTCTCGTCGAGGGTCACCCAGGAATAGGCGACGCCGTTGCCGACGCGCTTGGCCTCGCCGGTGTAGGTGCCGGGCTTGAGCGCCGAGTCGCATTCGGGGCACGCCAGCGCGGGGCGGGCCGACAGAACGGAAACGACGGACAGCGCCGCCACGGCGGCCGTGATCAGGAACCGCTTACGGGTTCGGTTGACGGTGTTTTGCATGGTACTCGCCTCCTCGTTGGGGATCGCCGTGCTCAGAAAAGGATGGAGGGCAGAAAGGCCCCCGCCGGCTCGTTGTACAAACCGACGCTCATCAGCGTCAGGGTCTGCTGCACGCGCAGCCCGCTCTCCAGGCACCAGCGGAACAGCTCGGCGTTGCGCATGGGCAGCAGGAACCCCGGCCCCTGGAAACCGGGGGCGGCGCCGATCAGGGCCTTGAGGTCCTCGTTGCTTTCGCCGACGGCGTGGCCGAAGAACCCGGCGCCCGTGGTGTAGCCGGTGACGCGACCGTCGTGCTCCACGAGCGTAACTGCTCCCTGACGGACCGCGCCGGCCAGTTCCTGCGCCCGGTCATGGCCGTGGACCCGCCGGCAGACCGCGTTGCAGGCGTCGAGGTCGCTCTCCGTCGCCGGTCGTACCGCGTGGCCGGGTACGGACAGGCCGAGCGCCGGCCCGTTCAGGTTGGCCAGCGGTTCGCGCACCACGAAGCCGAGTTTGGCGTACAGGGAGAGCGAGCGGCTGTGGTAGGCCGCCTGTACGAGGCGGACGCCGGCGAAGCGCTTCTCCTCCGCGCGCCGGAGGACGTCCTCCATCAGGCGGCGCCCGATGGCGCCGTTCTGGACGTCCGGGGCGACCGTGATGGGTCCGACGCCGGCGATGGCGTCGGCCTCCCACAGAAAGTTGCTGCCCACCACGCGGCCGGCGGCGTCTGCCGCGACCACCGAGTACACGTCCGGGCGCGCCAGCAGCATGGACAGCACGCCGACGGCGAACTCCGGCGACGGGAAGTCCGGCGGGAACCCGTGGCGCCCGGAGATGGCCGTGAACGCCTCGTAGCAGATCCGGCCGCAGGGTTCGGCGTCCTCGGGGCGGCCCGCCCGCAGCGTGACGTCAGTCTGTCCGAATACTTTGTTCATGTGGAACACTCCTTCCGCGTCGGTCGAAACGGCCGGTTCGAGCGGCTGTGACGGAACCGGCTCCGTCCGTTGTCAGCGATACTTTAGCGCCCCGCCGTGAGCAGAGCGTGAGCTAAATCGTGAGCAAAGCGGGTGCGGGACGCAGACACGCTCCTTTCGCGTCCCGTGAACCTTCGGTCTACTTGCCGGGCGGCAGCATCTCGATGCCGTGGCGCTGTGCGAGAATGATGAGCCCGGCGATCCCGTCCGGGTCGGAGGGGACGATGCCGGCCTCGGCCATCTGGAAGGCGAACCGTTCGAAGTTGGCGCCCGGCGTGACCTGGAGGAGCATCCGGCCGCCTTCCGCGCTGATGCAGCGCCAGGCGTGGGATATGGCGCGCAACGCCAGCACGGTATCGCCGGGCCCGATCTCGGCCGTCTGCTCGCCGATGAGGAACTCGAACCGTCCGGAAAGGACGTGGAAGGTCTCGTCCTCGCGGAAGTGGACGTGCGGCGGGACGCCGCCGTCCGGGTCGACGTCCATGGCGAACAGGGCGAACGTGCCGCCCGTGCTTTCGGCGCCCACTAAAAGTCGGCCCCGATGGTCGCCGAAGTCGGCACAGCGGCCCGCGTCCGCGGAAACGATGAGCGGGTTCGGCGTCGTCGGATGCATGATCCTCTCCTCCGGAAAGACTGCGTTCTTACGGGGAGATTATCCGACAAGCGGGGCGGGCGCAGCCTCGCCCGAAAGAGCCATCCGCAGACGAAACGAGAGCCATTTCGGCGAATGGCTCTCGGGCGCTGACAGGGGAAGTGGGGGAGGGCTACAGGAGGCCGAGCGTGCGGGCGCGGGAGACCGCCTCAGTGCGGGAGGCGGCGTCGAGTTTGGCGAGGATGTTGGCGACGTGGCGCTTGACCGTGTGCAGGCTGAGAACGAGGTTCTCGGCGATAGCCTGGTTGCTGGACCCCGCCGCAACCAGACGCAGCACCTCGATCTCTCGGGGGCTCAGCGTCTCGCCCATGGGGGAGTGCCACGCCGGAGGCGTCTCGTCGACGGCGGCGCTGTCGGGCGTTTCCGTCGCGGGGCCTTCTCCGGACGGGGCATGGGGCGGTTCGGGTTCCAGCGCGTAACGGACTGCCTCGTCGGGGCTCATCGCTTCGCCCGGTGCGTTGGCTGCGTCAGGCCTCCCGGGTAGCGCCCGGTCTGGCTCGGTCTCCGGCCGCGGCAGGTGGAGGCGGTCTCGCATCGCCGCGGCGGCCGCCTCCAGCCGTTCGGCCCGGGCGGTCTGTTTCTGCGTCGCGGCGAGGCCCGCGAAGTTCTCCAGGAGCAAAGCGACCTCGGGGCGGCAGCCCGCTTTCTGGAAAAGGTCGAGACTCTCGGCAAAGCGGGCGTGCGCCGAAGCGTAGTCTTTTTGCCGTTCGGCCAGCATGCCCAGCCCGCGGAGGGCGTACCCGGTATGCCCCACGTCTTTAAGCTGGCGGGACAGCGACAGATGCTCGTGGAAATAACCGGCGGCCCGCGCGGCGTCGTTCCGGACCGTCAGCGTCAAGTGACCCAGCTCCCCGAGGATCATCGCGATGCCGCGCTTGTCGCCGAAGCGCCGGTACATCGCCAGGCTCTCCTGGAAGAGCGCTTCCGCGGCCTCCGGCTCGCCCCGGACGGCCGCGTTGCACCCGAGGCACTTCAGCCCGTGCGCCAGGTTCCCTTCATCCCCGATCTCGCGACACGCGGCGATGCTTCCTTCGTATAATCGGCGCGCCTCCTCGTGGTCCCCCCGCGACGAGGCGATCAGGCCGAGCTGGCACAGGCCGTGCGCGATGCCGCTGCGGTCGTTCCGGGCGCGGTGTATTTCGAGCGCCTGTTCGTGCAGCGCGGCGGCTTCTTCGTTCTCCCCGTGCGCGAAAGCCAGCCGGGCCGCGGCGGCGAGGACCAGCGCCCGCATGGCGGTCGGCCGGCTCGCGTGCGGGGCCGCGAGCGCCGCGTGCAGCCAGCGGCGCCCTTCGGCGAGGTGGCCGCGCATGTACCAGAACCGGTTCAGCCCGTAGACGATGTGCAGGGCCGTCTCGCCTGATTCCGGTTCCTTCTGGCCCCATTCCAGCGCGGCCCGGAAGTTGTCGTGGTCGCTTTCCAGGCGGTCCAGCCAGGCCGGGGCATCGGCCTCGTGGAGCGCCGGCCCCGCCCGATCCGCCAGCGCGGCGAAGTAGGCGGCGTGTCGCTGTCGCAGGCGGCCCCGCTCCTCCGCCGCAAGCTCCAACAACTCGCTCGCGAACTCGCGCAGCGGCTCCAGCATCCGGTAGCGCATGACGTCCCCCCGGTCCTCGCACCGGATGAGGGAGCGTTCCCTCAGCTCCGTCAGGAACAGAAGCGCGTCGGCCTGTTCGGTGACGGCCTCGGCCGCCTCCAGAGTCCAGCCCCCGCGGAAGACGGAAAGCCCGGTAAAGAATCGCTGCAGGTCGGGCGGCAGGAGGCCGTAACTCCATTCCAGGGTGGCACGGAGGCTGGCGTGGCGGCGCGACGCGTCGCGCCGCCGGGAAACGAGCAGGTCCAGAGGGCGGGCCGTCCCGGCGGGCGCGTCGAGACGCTCCAGGATCTGCTTGGAGGTGAGCACCCCCGCCCACGCGGCGGCCAGCTCGATGGCGAGCGGCAGCCCGTCCAGCTTGGCGCACAGCCCCGCGACGAACGGGCCGTTGAAAGCGGTCAGGTCGAAATCGGGGCGCGCGGCCTGGGCGCGGTGGACGAATAGCTGGACGCTGGCGAACTCCCGAAGGCGCTCGGGCGGATCCGGCTGATCCGGCACGGGCAGCGGGGCGAGCGCGAAATCGTGCTCGCTGTCGATGAGCAGCCGTTGCCGGGAAGTCACCAGGCAGGAAAGCGTCGGCACGCGGAGCAGCAGTTCGTGGACGAGCGGAGCCCCCTCGTCCACCAGTTGCTCGAAGTTGTCCAGGACGAGCAGGGCAGGGGCGGGCGTGCTGGCAAGCAAGGCGACCACCTGGTCCAGTGGCGCGGCGGCAGGCAGGCGGGGAAGCCGCAACGCGTCGGCGATTGCGTCGGGGATGCGGTCCGGATCGCGCAGATCCGCCAGCGCGACAAACCACACGCCGCCGGGGAAGCGAGGGCTGAGACACCGGGCGGCCTCCAGAGCGAGGCGCGTCTTTCCGGAGCCGCCCGGGCCGGTGACGGTGACGAGCCGGGTTTTTCCGGAGTCGAACATAGCCTCGAGCGCCGCTATCTCGCGCTCCCGCCCGAAGAACGGGGTCATTGTCAGCGGGAGAACCGACGGCGGCGGCGCGTCGCCCGCGAGGGCCGCCGTGGGCGCGGACGAATCATCGGCCGCGCCGGCCGGACTCGCGACCGGGGATGGGGATGTGTCAGAGCTGTTCATCATGATGGTAACCAGGCCAGGTCTGTGTAGTCGCACCCACGTCGACGGAAGCATTCGACCTGTCGTGTGCCGTTTCCTTATTCCTCCTTTGGACGGCCCGCGGCGCGGCGGGTCTTCGATGGTCTGTCAGCGAAAGAAGCAGGCGGGGCGCATGCGCCCCGCCTGCTTCGCGCGAACTCGACCTTTCGTGCTGCCCGGTGTTCGGCGCGCTCTGCCAGCCGCCCCTTCTATGGGCTTGCCGCGAGAGCAGCCTCGGGCGACGCCTCGGGGGGCGTGTGCGGGGAAGGCGGCGGCGGCGACGACGGTTGCGGCGGCATCCCGCTGTCGCGGGAGCCTTCCTCGGTCAACGCTTCGAGCAGAATGCGCAGCTGGCCGAACAGCACGTTCAGCTCCTCCGGACCGGTGCGGGCGTCGGGGGCCAGCGGCGCCAAAACGTTCAGGAATACATGGTCGGGGTGGTTTGCCCTGGCGGCCGCCAGCAGACCATTGTAGATCGGCGCCAGGTGGGGCGTTTCCGCCGGGAAGTGCACGTGCTCCAGCTTCCTGCACGCGTCCTCCAGCATACGCACCAGGGTCTCGTCTCTCATCGGGAAACCTTCCTTTCCTTCGTCGTGGTCGTGTCGGTATCGGGGCGGTCGCCGGACCGGCCGATCCGCACCGCTGAGGTGTCCGCCGCCGAACCCCAGGCGAGCAGGAGCGCCTGGCGCAGGTGGCGTCGTGCGTGGAACAGCCGGGATTTGACCGTTCCGGCCGGGCAGTTCAGAGCCCGCGCGATCTCCTCGACGCCTTTGCCGCCGAAGTAGTGGAGCGCGACGGCGTGCTGCTGCTCCGTGCTCAGCGCGCTGAGTGCCGTCAATACCTCGTGTTGGAGCAGGCGCGATGTGAGTACGGCCTGCGGGTCCAGGCAACGGCGCGAATACTCGGTGGACGCCGGCTCGGACGGGCCGTGCCCGGAAATCTCCTCCCAGGCCAGGGTTCGCTGCCGCTGCTGGCGGTGGTCGCGCAGGAAGTTCCGCGCCTGGTTGAGGGCAAGCGTCTTGAGCCAGGGGATGAACTTTCCCCCGGGCCGGTAGTCGTTCCGGTGTTGGTAGACGCGACAGAACACTTCCTGGGTCAGGTCCTGCGCCTGGTCATGATCGGACACAACAGCGTTTATGAGTCGGGTCACCCACGGGCGATGCCGCGCCATGAGCTTTCCGAACGCCGCCTGATCGCCCGTGCAGGCGGCGCGCATCAGGAGGTCGTCGTCATCAACGGCGTCGGCTACGGTTTCGCCGATTCGGACACGGCTGGTGCCGCAGGTTATGCCACCCTGGCTACCGCGATCCCCTTCGCCCGGCTTGATGACACTTTGCTCCATTTGAACCTGATCTGTTCGCTTTCTGTATAAGTGAACACGGCAGAACGGGAAGTGGTTCACTGTACACGGCAGTCAGACACAAAATCGGGCGACGCGGACGAGCGGCCCGGTTTCCGCCCACGCCGGCGGTTCTCGCTACGCTTCCTGGCCGCTGTCACCGGAGGGATGGCCGCGAAGTGTTGATCGGCTACGCAGCCGCCAGAGCGTGAGCGCCATCGCCACGGGGCAGAGGGCGGTGACGAGCAGGCCCGCGCGCAGCCCCAGTTGCTCGGGCGACAGCTCCCTCCCCAACAGCGACTCCAGCCACGGCATGCCCGCGGCGGCGCGGTCGGCGACCACGCCCACCGTCCAGGGCATCAGTGCGGCGCCGGTATCGCCGGCGGCGGCCATCAGCGCGAACATGGAGGCTCCCGCCCGCGGAAACCGCGCCGCCGACAGCGAAAGCGACCCCGGCCACAGCATGCTCACGAACAGGCCGGCCGGGGCGCAGGCGGCCAGCGACAGCCACGCCGAGGGCGCCAGGGGCATCACCAGGCACATCGCCGCCGACAGCAGGGCACTGCCGATCATGACGCGGGGCAGATCGACCCGATCCCCTTTGAGCCCCACCCACAGCCGCCCGAGGATCATGCCCAC
>CADCTO010000305.1 GCA_902805585.1 uncultured Armatimonadota bacterium
GACGGCGATCGGGCTGCCCGACGCGGCGGGCCCGTTCCCGCCCGAATTTCTCGGGGGCATGACCGAGTCGTTCCGGTCGCGCGCCCTGGGTGACGTCGACGAGAACGACCCGGCGTTCTGGGACTGGGGCGGCCGGGAGGAGACGACGCCCCACGCACTGCTGTTGTGTTACGCCGACTCGGAGGCGCGGCTGGACGCGCTGGCCGGGCGGCAGCGGGAGCGCTGGGAGGCGCCGGGCCTCGCGTCGGTGCTGGCCGAAGAGCGGGCGACGCCGGGTCTGAAGTACGAGCATTTCGGCTTCCGGGACGACGTGACCACGATCCCCATCGAGGGCGGGCATCTTTCCTCCAAGCGGGTCGGGCGGCCGCCGGTGAAGGCGGGCGAGTTCGTGCTCGGCTACCGGAACGAGTACGGCCGGTGCCCCGCCACCCCTTCGCTGACGGCCGGCGGCGGCGGGCCCGCCCGGGATCTGGGACGCAACGGCACCTTCCTGGTGTTCCGCAAACTCCGGGAGGACGCGCCCGCCTTCTGGCGTTACTGTCGGCAACAGGCGGAACGCACGGCGGCGACCGTGCCCGGCGGCTGCGGCGCGGAGTACATCGCCGCCAAGATGATGGGGCGCTGGCGGGAAGGTGCGCCGCTGGTGGACCACCCGTTCGCCCCGCCGCCGCCGGACACCCCGCGGGACCGCTTCGACGACTTCCAATACGCGGAGGCGGACCGGAACGGCCTGCGCTGCCCGGTCGGTTCGCACATCCGGCGGTCCAACCCGCGCGACGCGCTCCAGGACCTGGACGCGGCGTCGGCGGAGCGGATCGTCAACCGGCACCGGATCGCCCGGCGCGGGAGGCCCTACGGTGAGGAGCGGGCCGACCCGGCGTCCGAGGCCGACGACGGGAAGGAGCGGGGCATCCTGTTCCTGTGCGTCAACGCCGACATCGCGCGCCAGTTCGAGTTCGTGCAGCAGACCTGGCTGAACGACCCGAAGTTCGGCCGCCTGTGGAACGAGCCCGACCCGGTCACGGGGAGCATCGACAACATCCAGACCAAGGACGAGCCGCCGTCGCAGCCGGACTTCACCATCCCGCAGATGCCGCTGCGGGTGCGCCTGCGGGACGTGCCGCGGTTCGTGGCGGTACGGGCGGGCGCCTACTTCTTCGTCCCCGGCCTCTCCACCCTGCGCTTCCTTGCTGCCCTGGCACGCCCCCCGCGCACCGACACGTAGCGCGGCGGCGGGGCGTGGACACCCGGACCACCGGCGGTGGTCCGCGGAGAGGGGGACCGGGGGCGGGGGGCGAACCTACTCCCATGCCCGTCACGTCGTTCCCCGACCCGCGCTTCGCCACGCGCGAAGGCATCGTCGCCGTGGGCGGAGACCTGCACCCGAAAACGCTCGCGACGGCTTACGGGCAGGGCATCTTCCCGTGGCCGCACGAGGGGCTGCCGCTGCTCTGGTTCTGCCCGCCGCGCCGCGCGATCCTGCCGTTCGACGGCCTGCACGTTCCGCGCAGCCTCGCGCGCGAGCGCCGCCGTTCCCGCCTGCGCTTCACCATCGACCAGGCGTTCGCGGGCGTCATCGCGGGGTGCCGGGGCGCCACCCGGCCGGGGCAGAACGGGACGTGGATCACGCCGGAGATGTGGGAAGCCTATTGTCGGTTCCACGCGCTCGGCCACGCGCACAGCGTCGAAGCATGGGACAGCGAGACGGGGGAGTTAGTCGGCGGGATATACGGGGTCGATGCCGGAGGGGCGTTCGGCGGGGAGAGCATGTTCTACGCGCGCCCGTACGCCTCCAAACTTGCCCTCCTGCACCTGATCGACCACCTGCGGGAGCGCGGGCTGGACTGGATGGACATCCAGCAGCTCACGCCGCACATGGAGGCAATGGGTGCGGTAGAGATCCCCCGTCCCGCGTTCCTCAGGAAACTCCGCGAAACGCAGGCGCGGGGTCTGACGCTGTTCCCGTAGATGCGCAAAACGCGCCGGAGTGCCGCAAGATGCCCCGGGGCCACGACGAACCGGGCTATGGGGTATCACGACCCGCGCAATTGCAGGACTTCCTCGACCGCCTGCTCGACCGAGCGGGTCTGCGCGGTGATGCCCTCGACGCTGCGCTTGATGTCCTCGACGTCGGGCGACGCGAGCGGGCCGGCGGCCCTCAGACGCGCCAGCGACTCGCGCAGCGACAAGAGCGTCTGGCGGATCATCTCGGCCTGCGCGTCCAGCCGCTCCAGGCCCGGCTCCACGGCCGTCCGGTTCTCCAAACGGCGCTCGCACAGCTCCAGGCTCTTCTCCAGGGCGCCCAGCGCCACCGCGTCCGTCGCCGCCTGCCGCTTCGCCCGGAGCGCGTCGCGCTCGGCCTCCAGGTCGGCGCGCGCCTGGAGATCCCCCATCGCCCCCAGCAGCCCCGCCCGCTGCTCCTCCAGCCGCACGTGGGCGGACAGCAAGCGGTTGAGCTGGGCCACGATCTCCTGCTTGCCGGTTTCCGGCACTTCGCGGTTCTCGGCGAGCGCGATGACGGCCTCGCAGTACACGCGCTCCAGAGGCGACAGTTCCAGGGTCGGCAGCAGGTTTTTCAGCTCCTCGGGCGAGACCGTGCGCCGGTTGCGCCGGACGAAAAGGAGCATGTCGGCCACCATGCCCGTCAGCCCGGCGATGGCGAACACGCGCGCTATTGGGTCGGGGGCGCCCAGGGCGTCCAGCGCGAGGGGACCGCCGATGGCGATGCCCAGGTCCACCCCGAGCCGCAACAGGAACGTGCCGCCGTAGGTCTTGAGCCAGATGGTGTGGTGGCGCGCGGCGGTCCGGTTGAACTCCTCCGACTTTTGCCCGAACTGGTAGAACCGAGCTTCCCAGTCGTCGGTCGCTTCGTAGATGCGCGGGTGCAGGCTTTTCGACACGTCCATGCCCGTATTGTATACCGGGCCGCGGCCGAAAAGGAAACACGCCCGTGGCAGGCAACTGAACGGCGAGGCTTTCACGCACCGTGGATCGATCTCCGCCCGCGCCGCCGGTCGGGCGACGGCGAAATGCCCTCGCGGCCTATATGTTCCTGGTCGTGGGCGCGTGGGGGTTCCTGCAGCCGTTCACGCCCCTGTACCTGGAAGCGTCCGGCCTGACGCAGGGGCCGCCGGCGTCCTGCTGACCGCGCCCCGTCACCCGATCCCGCGCGGCCCTACCGGACGATCTTGCCTTCCTCGAAGTCGTCGGGGTCGACGCCGTGGGTGCGGCGCAGGTCGTTGACCTCGGTCGTGTCGCCGGTCCCGATGTACGTGTTGTCGCGCTGGTTCACGTAGTACCGTTCGTGGTGGCTGTCCACCTGATACGTGTCGCCGCTGCCGTCCACGACGGTATGTTCCTCGCGAATCGCGTTGACGCGCGCCTGCTGCATGGCGTCGTCCCGCGACTGCTGCTCCATCCACCCCTGGTGCTGTGCGTTACTCTGCGCCGTCCACGCCTGATGCTGCGCGTCGCTCTGCGCCATGCGCTGCTCGTGCATCCCGGTGTTCGCCTGCCCGAAGGCCTGGATGCCCTGCATCCGCTGGTAGTGCCCCTGCGTCTGTACCTGCGTCATGTTGTGGATGTGGTCTATCTGCTGCTGACCCATCGCCAGCCGCTGCGCCTGGAGCCCGCGCTGCGCCTCCGCCCACGCCGGGTTCAACCGCCGCGAGGCCGCCATCCGCAGCGCCAGCCCGCTGTGGCGGTCCAGCTCGCTACCGGTCGTGCTGACGGTGAACAACTCGGCGTGCCAGGCCGTGCCGACGGTCGAGGTCACCCCGTGCAGCACGCAGCGCATCGGCTGACCCTTGTGGTTATGCTCGAAGGCGATGCAGACCGACGTGGACCGCGTCTGGTGTCCCGATCGGCGCGCCTCCTCCGCCAGAATCCGCTGGTACTCCGGGCTTTCCGCAGTTCCGGTGACGCGGAAGCCGGGCACTCTGCCGAAAAACTGCCGCAGGTAATCCTGGAAAAAGCCTTCGGCGGGCGAGTAGGGCTGCATCCGGAAAGACGGATTGAACGCCATCAGCTGTGGATTGATGTACGGGTTCGGCTCCATGAAATAGGGGATGCGCGGGTCGCCGAGGTAGATCATCGTGCCGCCGTCCGGGCTGACCGACGAGGCGATGATCCGGTTCATGTCGTGCTCGCGCTGGAGGTACGCCTGGTTCCGCCAGCCACCCGGCATCTGGATCGTGAACGCGCCTTCCATCGGCTCGGTCACGGTCACCAGCCCCTCGTTATTCCCGGCGGTGGGGTCGGAAGGATCGGGATTCTGGGTCGGATGCATTTCTCTGCTCCTTCGTAGGGCGTGGTGGTGCGGGCTGCAACGGTATACGGCGGTTAATTCGCCGGTGCGGCGGGGAAGCCCTTCTGGGGCTACGTGGGGTGAGCGTGGTCGGTGGCACGACGGCCTGAGGGCCCGTTTGCGGGCCCGGATTTATCCATAGCAAGGCGGCGCTGCTCGTCCCGCGCACGGCACGCCCGTTCGACTTCGGCGCGCCGCTCCTTCAGGGAGCGCAGCGTCTCCTGTTGCCGCAAGCGCGCCCGTTCACGTGCGCGCCGTTCGTGCTCCTCGGCTTCGCGAGCCTGCCGCTCGTGTTCCGCTCGATCCCACGCCTGCCGTCGCTCTGCTTCGGTCAGGATAGGGCTGCCGTCCACTGAGACCACCTGAAAGGTGTAGCCGCCCCCCGGTACGCACGCGGTCACCGTCTCGCCCGGGGCGGCATCCATCAGCGCGCGGCCTACCGCGCTGTCGCGGGAAACCAGACAAACAGCCCATCCGCCGACTTCCACCTTCCGCCCCGCGCCGTCTTGTGATAGCGCATAGGCTGCGTAGGACGCGGCCTCCACCTCGTATACCACAAAGGCGCAGGCGACCGCGCACCGTACCGCGTTTCGCACGGCCGCCGTGGAAGGGGGATTCGCCGGAGTCGTGTCCATCGATGATCTCCCGTCGTTTGCGCGACCGTTTCGCGTGATAAACGGGAGAATCCTGTGGTGAGAGAAGGGGCGGCCGAAAAACCGGGAGCTTTACGAGGTCACCTGGTTCTGCCGCGCTTCCAACTCTTCCCAGCGGGCGTACAGGCGTGTCACGGCCTCCTGCGCCGCATGCAGGCGGTCCCACGCGTCCTGGAGTTTGACGTGGTCCGAGACGACCGCGGTGTCTTCCATCTCCCGCTGCACCGCCTCGACCTTCCGTTCCGCGGCCTCGATGCGCGCCTCCATGTCCCGCAGCTCGCGCCGCTCCGCGCTGGAAAGCCCGGGACGGGGCGGCGTCGGAGCCGGGGCAGTGCGGGACGGGCGCTTGGGCGGGGCGGCATCCACCGGCGCCGGCACGTTCCGTGCCGCCTCCCATTGTTCATAGCCGGCGAAGAGGCGCCCCGCGCCCTGGCCGTCCAGCGCCAGGACCTGCGTCGAGACCGTGTCGAGCAGGTAGCGGTCGTGTGTCACCAGCATGAGGGCACCGGGGAAGTCCTGGAGGCTGTCTTCCAGCACTTCGAGCGTCGGGATGTCCAGGTCGTTGGTCGGCTCGTCCAGGATCAGCAGGTCGGCGGGCTGCACCATCAGGTTCGCGATCAGGACGCGCGCCTGCTCGCCGCCCGACAGGCGGCCCACCTGTCCTGCGAGCTGTTCCGTGCGGAACCCGAAGCGCTTCGCCCACGAGGCCACGTGCATCGGGGAGCCCCGGTACAGGACCGTGTCGCCGTTCGGGCAGAGCGCGTCGCGCAGCGTCGCCTCCTTGTCCAGTTGCTCCCGGTTCTGGTCGAACCAGACGGCACGCAGCCCCTCGGCGCGCTTTACCGTGCCCTGGTCCGGCGCCAGGACGCCCGTCAGGACGCGCAGGAGGGTCGTCTTGCCGCTGCCGTTGGTGCCCACCAGGCCCAGCTTCATTCCCGGGGAGAGCGTCAGGTCCAGGCCCGTGAACAGCGTCCGGTCGCCGAACCGTTTCTCCACCCCTTTTGCGACCAGAAGCTCTTTGGTCTTCCGGCCCGAAGCCGAAAAATCGATGCCGACCGACGCGTTCTGCGCATTCCGGAACTTGATCTCGGCCAGGTCCTCGATCATTCGGCCCGCCGCATCGATGCGCCCCTTGGCTTTCGTCGATCGGGCCTGCGCGCCCCGTCGCAGCCACTCGATCTCTCGCCGCACCTTACTCGCCAGCGCCTGCTGCTGGTGCGCCTGCGCGCTCAGGTACTCCTCCCGCACGAGCAGGAAGTCACTGTACGCGCCGTTGACGCTCAGGTACCCCTCGGAATACGCCGGGTTCAGTTCCACCACCCGGCGCGCCACATTCTCCAGGAAGTACCGGTCGTGACTGACCACGAGGTATGCGAACGGAGCCTGCTTGAGCAGCCCTTCGAGCCACAGCACGCCTTCCAGATCCAAATGGTTCGTCGGCTCGTCCATCAGCAGGAGATCCGGCCGGCGGATCAGCGCCCGCGCGATGGCGAGCCGCTTGCGCCAGCCGCCGGACAGGTTTTCGACGCGCTGCTCGCGGTCAATGAACCCGACCCGCGCGAGCGTGATCTCGATCTGCGTCGCCCGCTCCCGCTCGTCCATCGCTTCGCCCGCCAGCGCTTCCGACAGGACGGCTTCCACGCTCTGGCCGGGCGCGAACGCCTCCTCCTGCGGGACGTAGCCGATGCGCAGCCCCCGCCGCGCCGAGACCGTCCCGCTGTCCGGCTTCTCCAGCCCCGCCAGCACCTTCAGCAGCGTGGACTTCCCCGACCCGTTGGGGCCGATCAGACCCAGCCGCTCGTCTTCCTCGATGCCGAACGAGATGTTCGCGAACAGCGGGCGCGCGCTGTACGACTTGCCCAGGGATTGGCAGCTTATTAGGACGGACATTCGGCCTCCTCTGCGGCATGTTTATCGGTCACGGGAGTGCCTGCAGGGTAACGCTGGCACCGTCCGTCACTTGGATGCGCAACTCATACCCGCGCATCATGGCCATGCCGATCAGGGTGTCGCCGCCGGATGCCTGAACGGGGACCGTGTGTTCCCTCCCGCCCCACAGCACGACAGCTTCATGGATGGAGCACTCTTCAACGCTGCCGTCGGCCAGGATATTGCGCTCCATGCGCAGGTACGGCAGGCCGAGCGCATCGACGAGGTTCGGCGGAAGCGACACAAAACTGTTGAAGCCGGTATCCACAACCGCTTCCACCTCGTGGAGGATGTTGCCCGAACCACGAACCAGGAGCCGCACTACGGCGTCACCACCGGCGTTAACGATGCCGGTAATCATTCCTCAATCTGCCGCCAACTCGCACCCTTTTTGCTATACGCGCGGTACCCAACTCGCCGGGCGTAAAGTACCGCATCA
>CADCTO010000306.1 GCA_902805585.1 uncultured Armatimonadota bacterium
GGGGAGATCTCGGAGGGCTTGATCTCGCTGCGGCCGCCCCAGAAGACGTTGGTGTAGCCGACGGGGATGCCGACGGACTCCAGGTGCCGGTCGATGGCCGCCTTGTGGGCGAGCACGACCTGCTTGTCCAGCCCGTGCGCCACGCCCATGACGTTGACGTTCCGGAACTCCGGGCCGCCCTCGCGCCAGTAGGCGTGCGTCATGATGTGGAAGCGGCCCACCTCGCGGCCCGCCTCGATCTCGCGGCCCGGCGGCACGGCCCAGTGGAACAGCCCGTTGTAGCGCGTCACCCGCTTGCCCTCGGCCGTGGGCTTGACGTGCTCCAGGAACGTCGAGAACCGCCCGATCACGCCCCGCTCGCTCAGGCCGCGGCCGATCTCCAGGAAGGTCGGCAGATCGACGCCCGCCTCGTCCGCCCGCGCCCGCCACAGGTCGCCGGCCCGCAGCTCGTCGGGCTCGAACTCGCGCTTGAGGGCCATCAGCACCTGCCACTCCCGCGAGGTGAGCCGGACGATCTCGGTGTCCACGACATCGGCGGGCGCGTCCGCCTTGCTGCCGATGGCAAGCTCCCGCCGGCGGATGTGGCCGACGCCGAGCACGAACAGGCGCCTGGCGGGCATCAGGCGGTAGTGGTCGGCGCCGATGCGGTCCCGCAGGTAGTCCGCATGCTTGCTGAGGGAAAAACCCTGGGGCACCTTGAGCGTGGTCCAGAGGCGGTACGCCGATCCCGGCGTCGCGGCGTCGGTCGAGCGGATCACGACGTGCCCGGAGAAGGGGTCCTGCTGGAACAGAAAGTCGAACGCCGCGTCCAGCCGGTCCGGCGGGACCTGCCAGGCGACGAGGGAGCCCTTGGCGAGGTTGGTGGCCATCAAGGTCTGGCGGACGCGCCGGACGGTGCCTTCGCGGAGCATCGCCCGGATGCGCTCGACCACGACCGGCAGGGGGACGCCGGAGCGGGATGCGATCTCCGCCAACGGGTCCGGCAGGAACCCCTGGATCTGGTCTTCGGAAACGGCGAGGATGGCCGCGTTCACGGGGTCGTCGATCTGGGCGGGGGTGGCGGCAAACGTGCTCATGCCTTTATGTTACCACGGGCGCCGCGGGCGCCGCGAACCCCGCGTCGTGGGGTATACTGACGGCGACAGACCATGAAAAAACTGATCGGCTATGTCCTCGTTTTCGTGCTCGGTTTCGGCGCCTGCGCCCTGATCCTCCAGTCCACGGGCGCAGGCGTCTATAACGCCGGCGCCACTTCGCGGGGGCGTGAAACGATCAGCGAGGCGCTCGCGCAGCCGGCGCGGCCCACGCCGTCGGTGAGCAACGCGTCGGCGGTCGCCGACGCCGCCGCCAGGGTGGAACCCGCCGTCGTCAACATCGACATCGAAGGGCGCCGCAACGCGGTGGTACCCTTCGGCGTGCTCCCCGACAACTACACGTTCCAGGGGTCCGGCTCGGGCATCATCCTGTCCGGCGACGGCTACGTGGTGACCAACAACCACGTCATCGAGCCGGTCGCGAGCCGGCGCGGGGGCCGCATCACGATCACGCTGGACAACGGCAAAACGTTCAACAGCGTGGAGATCGTCGGGCGCGACCCGCGCTCGGATCTGGCCGTGCTCAAGATCAACGGCGCGCGCAACCTGGCCGCGGCGCGTCTGGGCGATTCCGACCGCCTGCGCGTCGGCGACTGGGCGATCGCGGTCGGCAACCCGCTCGGCTTCAACTCCACGGTCACGCTCGGGATCGTCTCGGCCCTGAACCGGCGCGGCTTCCGGGTCGAGAGCGGGGCGCTGGACCGCGTGATCCAGACGGACGCCGCGATCAACCCGGGCAACTCGGGCGGCGCGCTCGCCGACATCTCCGGACAGGTGGTCGGCATCAACACCGCGATCGCGTCGTCGACGGGCGCCTCGGTCGGCATCGGCTTCGCGATCCCCATCAACCAGGCGCGGCGCATCATCAACCAGCTCGTGAAGAGCGGCGAGGTCGTGCGTCCGTACCTGGGCATCGTCTATTCGCCGCTTTCCCTGGTGGAGCGCGACGGTCTGCCGCCGGGCGTCGTCCTGCCCGACGATAACCAGGGCGCACTGATCTTCCCGCAGCGGGATCAGGCCGCGATCGTCCCGGGATCGCCCGCCGCCAAGGCCGGGCTGCGCCCGTACGACGTGATCCGGGAGATCGACGGGCGCCGGGTCGAGAACGTGGACATAGTGAAGGACGTCATCCAGGAGAAACAGGTCGGGGATAAGATCCGCATGACGATCTGGCGCGCCGGGCGCACCCTGGAGGTGACGGTGACGCTGGAGCGGATGCCTCGCAACTTCGCCTCGCCGCAGCAGCAGCCGTAGCGGCGGTGACGCGGCTACGAGTCCCGGATCTGGCCCCGGCGACGGAAGTCGCGGGCTACAGGAGTGCAGCGTCCGCCTCCGTGGACTGATGGCCTGTTGCGGCTGCGCCGCTTCCACTTAAGACGGCTTCCGCAGGCTTCGTGTCCTTCCAGGCTATACAGGTACACGGTATTTATGACGCTCCATGCGCACCTGATCCTGACCGGCGGCAACGTCTTCACCCTCGATACGGCGCGACCACGCGTAAGCGCCCTGGCGGTGCGCGACGGCCGCATCGTCCTGACCGGGGACGACGCGGCGGTGGGAGCGCTGGCCGGGCCGGAGACCCGGCGGTTTGACCTCGAGGGCCGCACGGTGGTGCCGGGGTTCTGCGACGCGCACCTGCACCTGGTCTCCTACGGCACGGGCCTGCTGCGCCGGGCGGATCTGGTGGGGAGCACGAGCCTGGACGACCTGCTCGACCGGCTGCGGGCGCAGGCGGTCCGGGTTCCCGAAGGCTGGATCGACGGGCGGGGCTTCGACCAGGAACTGCTGGCCGAGAAGCGTTTCCCGACGCGCGCGGATCTGGACCGCATCTCCGCCACCCGTCCCGTCCTCATCGCGCGCGTGTGCGGCCACGCGACCGTCGTCAATTCGGCGGCCCTTGCGCTGCTGACCGACGCGGAGCGGGCCGCGGGCGACGCCGAGAGCGGCCTGTACACCGAGGGCGCGGCGGGCGCCTTCTACCGGCGCATGCCGCCGCTTTCCGAAAGCGAAATGGAGGAAGCGGCGCTGGCGGGCGCGCGGGCCGCGCTCGCGACGGGCATCACGTCGGTGCACACCCTGCTGGACACTCCCGAGCAGATGGGGGCGTGGGCGCGGCTGCGGCGGAGCGGGCGGCTGCCGCTGCGCGTGACCGGCATGCCGCCGTTCGCGAGCGTCGCGGCGCTGCACGCGCACGGCGTCGGCACCACGTTCGGCGACGAGTGGCTGCGCTTCGGGGCGGCCAAGCTGTTCTCCGACGGCTCACTGGGCGCCCAGACGGCGTGGCTGGCCGAGCCCTACGCCGATGCTCCCTCGACGCGCGGCATCCGCATCTACGACCCCGACGATCTGAAGGCGAAGGCGTGCGAGGCGCAGGCGCGGGGATTCCAACTGGCGATCCACGCCATCGGCGACCAGGCCGTTTGCGAAACGCTGGACGCGATCGAGGCGGCGCTGGGGGAGGAAGACAACCGGGCGCACCGGCATCGGATCGAGCACGTCTCGCTTGCCCCGCCCGACGCGGTGCGGCGCATGGCGGAGCGGGGGATCGTCGGTGTCGTGCAGCCGCAGTTCGTGCGCTCCGACGTGTGGACGCCGGAGCGGGTGGGGCCGGAGCGGGCGCCGTGGGCGTACCCGTTCCGCACGCTGCGGGAGGCCGGTGTACCCCTCGCCCTTTCTTCGGATGCGCCCGTCGAGCGCCTGGACGCCTTCGCCTGCCTCGCCGCCGCCGTGGGCCGCGCGCCCTGGTCGCCGGAGGAGACGCTGAGCCCCGAGGAGGCGCTGCACGCCTACTGCCTGGGCGGCGCGTACGCCGCGCACGCCGAAGACCGCCTGGGATCGCTGGAGGTAGGGAAACTCGCCGACTTCGTTGTCCTGTCCGGGAACCCGACGCGGCTGGATGCGGAGGGCATCGCCGGCTTGAAGGCGGAGGCGGTGTTTGTGGGCGGAGAGCAGAGGCAGAGCCCGGCACGTTGAGGTGCCGCGGGGTTGATGCCGAGGCACTGAAGTGCCTCGGCATCAACCCCTCGACAGCAGGAACACCTCCACCTCTGCTCGCGTCGGCAGGGCGGGCTGGGCGCCGGGGCGGGTGACGGAGAGGGCGGCGGCGGCGTTCGCAAACCGGACGGCGTCGCGCAGGGAGCGCCCCCCCGAAAACTCAACGGCGAGTGCGCCGGTGAAGCAGTCGCCGGCGGCGGTGGTGTCTATGGCCTGTACGGCGCGCGTCGGGACGTGCTCGATCCCGTCAGGCGTGGCGGTCAGTGCGCCCGCGGCGCCTAGCGTGACGACGGCGGCGCCGACGCCGAGCGCGAGGAGGTCGGCGGCGAGGGTCTGTACGTCCTCGGCGTCTTCGGGGCGCCCCAGGATCTGACGCGCCTCGGTCTCGTTCGGCGTCAGGACCGTGACCCGTTCCAGCAGGTCGGGCGGCAGCCGGCGGGCGGGCGCCGGGTTGAGGATCACGGCGAGGCCGCGGGCGTGGGCGATCTCGACGGCCCGCTCGACGGTCTCCTGCGGGATTTCGAGCGAGACGATCAGGGCCTGCGCCCCATCGAAGGCAGGGGCCGCTTCGTCGATGTCCTCGGGTGAAAGGTGCGCGTTCGCGCCGGGCGCGACCACAATGGAGTTCTCCCCGGTCTCCTCACGCACCGCGATCAGAGCGACGCCGGAGGCGACGCCGGGAGTCACGGCCACGTAACGCGTGTCGATGTTTTCTCGGGCGAAGCCGGCGACGGCGTTGCGACCGAAGGCGTCGTCGCCGACGCGGGCGACAAAGGTGACGTCACCGCCCAGGCGCGCCGCGGCCACGGCCTGGTTGGCGCCCTTGCCCCCGGCGACGGTCTCCATCGTTCCCCCGAGGACCGTTTCGCCGGGCGCCGGGATGTGCGGCACGCCGACGACCAGGTCGGTGTTGGTGCTCCCGACGACGACGATGCGCGGCGCCGTGCCAGACAATGGTGCGGCCATCAGTCCCCCGTTCATAGCCGTTGATTCACTCCCGTACGCCCCTATCCCTCCGCGCTTCGTGCCATTCCAATCCTTCCGGCAGATCGCCCGCGGCCCATTCCAGATGGACCACGCGCCGGCGGCCGGGTCGCTCGGCCGGGGACGAGGCGTGGAGCAGCAAAGGGCGCATGAGCAGGATGTCGCCCGAACGGGCGGAGCAGCAGGACTTGGGCGCATCGCCACGCTCACGCCACGCGCGGATCTGTCCCGGGCTCAGGAAGCCACCACGGTGCGAGCCTGGAAGGACGCGCAGCGGGCCGTTCGACTCGTCACACGGGTCGAGATGCAGGCGCAGGGTCAGCATCCGCTCCAGCAGGGCGGCAGGCGGCTGGACGTGAGTCACGCCTGCCTTCACGGACCAGGGCCCGAAACCGTCGGCCTCGCGGCGCTCACGCACGGCGATGGTGCGGTCCTGGTGCCAGGGGACTTTCCAGTTGGCATCCGGGGTCTTGTCGAACAGCAGACTGCGGACGACGACTGCGTTCGGCCCGAGGATGGCTTCGACGGGCGCCCGCAGGCGCGACGAATAGGCGAGGCGGGCGATTTCTGGAACCACGTCCAGCAGGCCACGCAGGGCGTAAGCGCTCCCACCTCGCCGGTAGGCGGTGGCGCTCGCCAGCGCCGAATCGACGGCTTCTGCGAGTGGTGCGACCTGGGCCGGGGAGAGCGCGTCCGGGACCAGGACAAAGCCCTGTGTATCTAAAACCGCCCGGAGATCACCCGTGCCGGTCATTCGTCCGCCTTCAGCAGATCGGAGAGCAGAGTCGTCACCTCGCCCTGCAGGTCGGTGCGGTTATCGTCGTAGCGCGTGAGAACGCGCAGGTCTGCGTGTCGTGACAGGCGCTGTACGCGGCGCACGTCGCCGCCGGTCGCGTCCAGGGCCGCGGTGATCGCGCTGTGGCGCAGCTTGTGCGGCGTGAGCGAAAGCCCGAGCGCGCGGCCGTAGCGGTCCACGATGTGGTGCAGTCCGTCCGGCGTCAAGCGGGCGCCGTCGGCGGTCCGGCGGTGTGCAACGTTACGGAACAGCGGGGCCGACGGCTCCGCGCCGTGACCTGCCCGTTCCAGGTAGACGGCGATGGCTTCGGCACACGGCTCGGAAAGCGTTACCGGTTCCTTCTGCGTGCCGCGACCTTTGCCGCGTATCATCACGCGCCGCTGATCCAGATCGAAGTCGGCGACATCGAGCCCGCACACCTCTGCCCGCCGTAGCGCGTTTTCCGCGAGCAGGCGCAGGAGCGCCGCGTCCCGGAGGCCGCGGAGGGTGTCTTTTTCCGGAGCGGCGAGGAGGCGACGTAAGGCGGCCAGATCGACGCCGCGCGTGTTCCGGTAGGGGACCACTTTCTCGCCGTCGATCAGGCTGCGGCCGTCGGTGGCGGCGTAGCCCAGCCGGTGCGCGAACTTCAGGAGGGACCGGACCGCCGCGAGACGCCGGTTGACGGTCGCCTCAGACAGGTTGGCCGCGAGCATCCCTGCCTTATAGGCGGCGAGACGGAGGGCGAGCTGCGGCGCGGGCAGGCGAACGAACTGCTCGACAGTGCTCCAGGTAGGTGCCCCCGACGTCCCGCCGCCCTTCTCGGTGAAGAAGGCAGCCAGATCGGAGGCATATGCCCTCCGCGTGGCGGCGGAGCGTTTGTCGGCGAGGAGAAGCTGCACGAGTGTCGCGCCGTCCGGCCGATCGGCTTCCGCCGAACCGGTCATCGTTAACTGCCCCTCTTCCGCTTTTTGCATGCCCGATTATAGCAACCGCGTGGGGCTTTGTAAAGAACTCCCGATAATGCGCGTTTACATTACCAAAATATTATTAGGCGAAGCGACCCGAAAACCGCTGACTGATGCCACCTTCGGACCCGCGGCGAACCTACGGCAGACACCATAGCAATATGAACGCAGGAAAAACAGAATACCACAAATAACAATATCGATATGAATGCAGATAACGTAAGCAATAACAGTAGCACACTTCGTGAGGTTTGTGCCGTGCTGGAAGTGCCGGAGAGCACGCTGCGGCTATACCGGGACGAGTTCGAGGAATACGTTCCGTGCGTGGGACAGGGCCGGAAGCGGCGCTACGCGGCCGAGGGTGTCGAGGCGCTTCGCCGGATCGTGGAATGGAAACGTGGGGGGTGGGCGGCGGGGCGGATACGGGATGAGCTGGCGCGGGAACGCACGCCGCGCGAGCGAACGCGGCG
>CADCTO010000307.1 GCA_902805585.1 uncultured Armatimonadota bacterium
GCGGGGGCGAGGGCGAAGAGGCTGCGCCCATCGCCCAGGTTCTGCGCGGGCAGGTCGGTCCGGGCGTGCGAGCCGGGCAGGAAGCTCATGCAGCCGCGCTCGACGGGCACGTCGCAGAGGGCGATCCAGGCCGAGATGGGGTGGGTGGAGCCGGCGTGTGGCCAATACGGCTGGTCCTGGTGGAAGTGGGTCGCGCGAGCGTTGTGCGGCTCCTTGATCAGGATCTGGTCGTGCCACAGTTTCAGCGGGACGCCCGCCAGCCGCTCGGCCAGCGCGGCGATGCGCGGGTTCAGCGTCAGGCGGCGCATCGCCTCGTCGTCCCGCCAAACGTTGACGATCTGGCTGAAGATGCCGTCGCTGCGGCGGCTGTTCAGGCGGCTCGCGGCGGCGACGGCCGCGGCGTGGTATTCGGCCACTTCGTCCGGCGTCAGGACCTGTCGCACGCGCACGAACCCGTCGCGGCGGTAGCGCGCGATCGTCTCCTCGTCCAGGTCCGCGGCTGTCGTCGTTGTCATCCATTCACCTCCGGTTTTCGATGCGTTCTATTTTCCCGCGGGTGGGGCGCCGAAGACGGCTTTGACCGCCTCCAGGTAGCCGAGCCCGTGAACGGTGTCGGGTTCCAGGTAGCTGCCCTCGGTCCACTCGTTCCACGCGTTGATCGAGAGCACGCGGGGGCCGGGACGCGCGGGCGCTTCGTCCAGAAACGCCTTCGCCGCCCGCAGGGCGGCCTTGAACGCGTCCGGCGTGTTGCCGTCGAGCGTCGCCATGAACGGGTAGCCGGCGTTCCGGTACACGTCCGAGGCGACCGTCCGCGGACTGGAGTCCCAGCCCATCGTCACGTTCGGGTGGTACGGGAGCGTGAACTCGCCGCGCGCCCGGCGCCAGTGTTTGGCGGCTTCGGCCGCCACCTCGGCGTAGGGCGTGACGGGGAAGCGCGAGAGGGCGACGTGGTGGATCCACACGTACGAGGTCACGCTGTCGAAGCCCAGCGCGGCCAGCAGGTCGTTCGGGTTCTTGATGGCTTGCTCGCCCGGCAGGATCTGCACGCCCCAGACGACGGCGTTCAGGTGCAGGTCCGGGAAGCCGGCGCCCTTCGCCTTTTCGCGGAAGTGGGCGAGCGCCTCCTTCGCCGCGGGCACGCCGCCCATGCCCTTGACGAAGGTCATCAGTTCGTAAAACGAGAAGTAGGGGCGGCCCCCGAGCTTCCAGTAGGACGGGTGGGAGAAGTAGCGGGCGATGACGTGGTCGGTCAGGGTCTCGAAGGTGGCCGGGCGGATGGGGCCCGGGTACAGGCGATGGTGCCGCCCGTGGAGCTTCGCGGGATGGATGTCGTTCCAGTCGTGGTTGGCCCACATCAGCGCGAACTTCAGACGGCGGTGGTTCGGCGCCTTGAGGTAGCCCTCGTCGAGGGCCCGCTGCAGGAACGGGCCGTCGTCGTACCAGTACCAGTCGAACAGGAAGTGCCCGATGCCGTGGTCCGCCGCGGCGTCGATCTTTCGGGCGAAGACGGCCGGGTCCGCCTCGTCCTCGTACCCCCACGCCGGCACCCTGGGCTGCGCGTGGCCGGGGAAGCGGGGCTCGGCCCGCTTCACCAGCTCCCATTCGGTCCAGCCCGCCCCGTGCGCCGCCTCGTTGCGCTTGTCGACGTGGTAGTTCGGGAAGTAGTAGGCGCCGACCTGGTACGCCGCCGCCGCCGCTACGTTCGCGGCTACTTCGGCCACGGCAGGACGGAGCCGTCCTCGTAGACGAGGGGGAAGGCGTCGCCCTCGATCTTGTCGCCCTTCGCCACGGCGATGAACGGGTCCATCGGGTGGCGGCCGCCCTCGCCCGTGTACCGCGTCTGCTCGGTCA
>CADCTO010000308.1 GCA_902805585.1 uncultured Armatimonadota bacterium
GGTGGGCGCTCGACCAGCACCTGGTGGATGTAGTGCGGCGCGTTGACCAGGATCACCGGGCGCCCCAACCGGGTCAGCCCGATATCGCCCGCCTCCTCGCTCAGTCGCGTGAGCAGGCGGAGTCGGTCGCCGAAGAGCGACCGCAGCGTGCTGACCAGCGGGCCCGTCCGGACGTGCGGCGGCAGGCCGGTGGGGACGGGCGCGGCGGCGTCGGTCGCCATGACCGTTAGAAGAACACCTTGGCGAAGCGCAGGATGCCCTGCTTCCACGGAACGCGGTGCGAGACACCCGACTGGTTCTTGAACTTGTCGAGGTTCTCGCGGTACCACTGGAAGTTGCGCAGCAAGGCGTCCTTGTTGGAATACTTCGGCTGGTAGCCCAGCACGCGCTCCGCCTTCTCGATCGAGACGAACGAGTCGTGCGTGACCGTCTCGTACACCCACTTATACAGGGGCGAGAGCCGGAAGAACTCCAGCACGCGCAGCGTCCCGATCATCGGCCCGGCCGGGAACGTCTTGATCTTCTTGCCGCGCCCCGCCGCGTCCAGAACCGCCTGGAAGTCGTCGCGGACGGTGCCGAACTCCTTGGCGCCGATGTTGAAGGTGTCGTTGGCCCGGGCACAGTCGACGGTCGCGCACAGGGTGATGGCGTCGCACAGGTCCTCGACGTCGAGGTACTGGTACAGGTTCTTACCCGACCCGAGGACGGGGAAGCCGCGCCCGTCCAGCGCCCAGTCGTACAGGAGCGCGAACACGCCCAGCCGCTCCGGCCCGATGAACGACTTGGGCCGCACGATCGGGATGCACATGCCCTTCTTGCGGTATTCCAGGCACACCTCCTCGGCCTTGATCTTGGCGATCCCGTACGGGCCGACGCCCTGCAGCTTGTCCGTTTCAACGAGCGGGTGGTGGTCCGGGATGCCGTAGACGGCCGTGGACGAGACGTGGATGACCCGCTCCGCCTTATGCTGGAACGCGCTGTCCATGACGTTGCGCGTGCCGTCGATGTCGGTGGAGAAGATGTCTTCCTTTTTGTAGAGCGGCAGCGCGGCGGCCGTGTGCACCACGATCTGCACGCCCGCCATCGCCGCGTCCACGGCTTTGCGGTCGCGGATGTCGCCGGTGATCGCCGTCACGCGGTCCCTGACGTCGGGGTAGTCGAAGGGGGCCAGGTCGAGCGAGACGACCTCGTGCCCCCGGGCGAGCAGGTGGCGGGCCAGGTTGATGCCCAGGAAACCGGCGCCGCCGGTGATCAGATACTTTTGTGCCAACTAGGAACCTTCCGGATGTAGTGTGAGGATCGCGGCAGCGTCGATGGACGCCGCCGTTTTTTCGTCGCCGGCCGAGCTTTTCCCTCCGACCGCCAGGACCTTGCCGCCTCTGACCGGGACCAGGACCAGGTCGTGCGCGGGGAACGGCAGGTCGGGGCCCGGCGTCCACCGGTTCGCCTTCGGGTCGTAGATCTCGCTCGTCGCGGTGGTCGTCTTGCGGGCGTCGGCCCAGCCGCCGGCCACCAGCACGCGCCCGTCCGGCAGCAGGACGGCGTCGTGCGCCATGCGCCCCTCGGCGAGCGCCGCCGCATCGGCCCAGGTGCGGGTTTTCGGATCGTACACCTCGGCCATCATCGCCGGGCTGCCCTTCGCCGTCCCTCCCGCCACGAGCACGCGCCCGTCGGGCAGCGTCGTCGCGGTGGGCCGGTCGCGGGCGCTCTTGAGCGGGGCCGTCGGCGCGAACGTGTCGGTCGCGGGGTCGTACACCTCGGCGGAGGCCAGCGAGCGGTCGGCCTGCCCGATGCGCCACGCCTTGCCGCCGACGACCAGCACCTTCCCGTCCGGCAATAGCGCCGCCGCG
>CADCTO010000309.1 GCA_902805585.1 uncultured Armatimonadota bacterium
GAAGCCGGGCCGCCGCCGCGGACGCCGCTCCCGCGCCCGCGCCCGGCGGGAACGATAACGCCGTCCCGGCGGATACCGGCGCCGTCTCCGACGGCAAAGTGTGGGTGAACACCCGGAGCGGCGTGTATTGGAAATCCGGTACGGAGTTCTACGGCAAGACCAAGCAGGGCAAGTACCTGAGCGAAGAAGAGGCCAAGAAGGCCGGGTACCGCCCGGCGAAGCCCGTCAAACAGAACACCCACTGAACCCCACACTCTGAAACGGCGGCGAGCGGTCCACTGTCGGGCCGCTCGCCGCCGTTCTCACCAGAGTGGAAAACGCCCGTCTCCCCGCCGTGCTACTATTTTGACCAGCACCCTACGGTGCCGCCCTATGCTGTCTTGACTCCTCCCTCCGAACCCGGGGCGCGCCGCCGACGGCCGACGGCCGCCGACCCGCGAACCCAGCGCTTATTTTATTGCGCCTTAACATTGCCTTAAAGTTCCGTTAACCTTAGGTAGATATACTGTCCGGCGTAGATTGAACTGCAAGGCAACCCCCTCGCCGCTTCCGCGGCACGTCTTTTTTTCGAAGAAAAGGAGTGCGTTCATCATGAACAGGCGCATGAAGCTCAGTCTCATGGTCGTCGCGGCACTGGCCGTAGTCGTCAACGGGACCGGTGCCGCGAGGGCACAAACACCAGCGGTCGTCATCAGCGAGATTTATTCCGGTGGCGGCTCCGGCGTAGCGGGCACCGCTTACAATTACGACTACATCGAACTGTTCAACAACGGGACTACGGCAATCGATCTGACCGGTTTTTCGTTGCAGTACGCCTCCGCAGCCGGGACGTTCAGCAACATCCAAGCGTTGTCCGGCACGATCGAGGCCGGGAGCTACTTCCTGCTGCAGACGGGGAATGCGGGCGCAGCGGGCACAGCCGCGCCTGTCACGCCGGACCAGGTCGGCGGGACCCTGAACCTGGGGGCCGGTGCGGGCAAGGTGGCGTTGGCCAACAACACGACCGCCGTCACGTTCGACAACACGGCCACTCCGGACACGTTCAGCTCCAACGTCCTGGACTTCGTCGGTTATGGTACGACGGCCACCGCCTTCGAGGGCACCGGGCCTGCCCCGGCTCCCGGTAGCAACGCGAACTCCATCTTCCGCACGGTCACCGCCGGGGTCGCCGTGGACACGAACAACAACAACTTGGACTTTACAGCAGGAGCGCCTAACCTGCAGAGCGGCGTCATGGCCTCAGCCGTTCCCGCGCCGCCCGCGCTCATCGTTCTCGGGATGGGCGCGCTGATGGGCGGGGTGCAGTTTCGGCGGCGGCGCGGCAAGACGTCGCTGGCCGCGTAACCTGCGGCGGAAAGGCGGGCAAGAAGCACGGGGCGCCTCACGGGGCGCCCCGTGCTTCTTGTGTAGCATTCGGTCAGCATAGCCGCCCGCCCCCGAGGTTTGATCCATGGCAAATACCTGGGGCGGTCGGGCGCCCTGTGCAGGGTGAGCGGAATCGTTCCGCGACGGAATCCGGTCCGTATCCGACACCCACAACGCCGTATACAGTACAGCTATTGTCCAGTGGTTGGATCGGCAGCGAGACCAAAACTGGATGCCTGCGGGCGTTGCAAACGCAGTCCCGCGGCAAGGTTGCACTCGTCGCAGCCTTTGGCCTCTCCTGGCTCAAAAAATGCGGTGGAAAACGGCCCAAACGCCTCCGCGGTTTGGCGACGACGGCGAGATGCTGTATAGTAGGTGCGGGTCGTCGGTGCGCCACGGACGGCGGCCTGAAGGTCGGTTGTGGCACCGAACTTTCCCGGTACGTTGAGGAAAGAGATCACACACGCATGACCACGAAAGTCTCCGCCCCGCCGGGCCCACGTAAGCTCGCGCTCCCGCTCGGCCCGCTGGAACGAATCGCCGCAACGGTGCGCGCGCGCTACCCCGGCCTCCGTGCCGACGCAGCGGCACAGGTCCGGCAGAACCGGCACTGGATTCCGCTCCTGCTCGCCTACCTGCTGGCCTGGGCCGTGCCGGTCGCCTGGTGCTGGCGCCTGTGGGGCGACCCGAACAACCCGCTCTCGTTCCAGCCGCTCGTGCCGCTGGGCGTCGGCCTGCTAATCTGGGCGCGGCGCGCGGACGTGCGGCGGGCGACGCGCCGGCTGGACCTGGTCTCGACGGCGGAAAGCGCGCTGCGCAAGCCCGGCGACCTCCGGCTGGTGACCGCAGGCTGCCTGCTCCTGCTGTTCGCCTTCCTGACCCAGGTGAGCGGGATCGCGGTGCTGGGGCTGCTGCTGATCGGCGCCGGGGTCGCGCTGGCGGTCTTCGGGCGGTTCCTGCTCAAAGTGCTGGCCGTGCCGCTGCTGTTCTCGCTCGTCATGGTGCCGCTGCCCGACAGCCTGGTGGGGATGATGACGCAGACGCTGCAGCTGGGATCGACGCAGGTGGCGGGCCTGGCGCTCCAGAAACTGCGGATCCCTTGCGAGGCGGTCGGCACGTTCCTGAAGATGCCGAACTACACGCTGGAAGTCGCGGTCCCCTGCAGCGGCATGAGCATCCTGTTCCCCGTGCTGGCCCTGACGCTGTGGCTGCTCTTGTGGCGTCGCGCACGCCTGATGTACGGGGCGTGCCTGCTGTGCGCGGCGGGCGTGATCGCCCTGGTCATGAACGTGCTGCGCATCGTGCTCATGGGCGTGATCGGGGCCAGGAACCCCGAACTCGCCCAGACGCTTCATGACGCCAACTCCTGGATCTTCACGGCGCTCGCCTTCTACCTGACGTTCCTGCTGGCACGCGTGACCGGGATCGACCGGCAGAAAGTGACGGTTCGCCGCGCATGACTACCGCCGCCGCTACCGCCTCTCCGACCGCGGGCACGGGCATGACCGCCGCCGCGAGCCCGCGACTGCTCCTGCGGCTCGCCGCCATCATTTTTGTCACCGCTTGCGTGGGCCTGTTCACGACCTACCGCTTCGAGCGGGCGGGCCAGTGGCTGCCGGAGGTGCCGGCCCGCGTCGGCGAGGCGTGGACCGCCTACGACACGCCGCTGCCGGACGAGACGCTGAAGATCCTGGGGAACCCGAAGGCGCTGGGGCGCGAGTACCGGAGCCCGTTCGGCGAGGTCGTCGGCGTGTCGGTGATCGCGGCCGGCTCGTTCGACACCTACCACGACCCGACGGTCTGCAACACGGGCAGCGGCTCCGTGTTGACCGCGCAGAAGGTGCGCCCCATCGACGGTCCCGACAGTCCCGACCTCCGGGCGATGGTTTTCCGCCGGGGCGACGCGCGGATCGTGCTGCACTACTGGATACAGAACCGGGACGCGACCACGGCGACCGAGGCGCGCATGGGCACCTACCGCGACCTGCGGGCGCGCCTGCAGACCGGCCTGGGCGCGCTGATCAAGGGGAACCAGAGCTGTCTGGTGCGCGTGTATACGGTGGTGCCGCCGGACGACGAACGGGGCGCTCAGACCCGGCGCAACCTGGACGAGGTGTCGCGCGCCGTGTACCACGCCCTGCGCGAAGGCGCCTGACGGGCGCCGGTTAACGCCGGGCGGTCTGGCGGAAGCGCTTCAGTTCCCGCTGTACCAGCCGGTTCTCGACGATAGACTGGTGCGCGACGGCGCCGATACCCGGCGCGATCCACTGCCGCGACGGGAACTGCCGCTGCCGTCCGCCGGCGGTCACGGTCAGCACCGTGTCCACCTTGTACACCCGCGTGCTGCCCGCGTACGTCCGCATACGGATGGGGCCGTTGATGCGCGATAGCGCCTGCGCCGGGTTCGCCGCGCTCCTGCCGGACCGGAACTCCCCCCGCCAGTGGAGGACGGTTCCGTCCACGGGGGGGTAGTTCAGCAGGGGCATCGGCGGGACCACCGAAACCTCGGCGCGCTTGCCCACGGCGAGCAGGCGCACGCCCCCCTTGTCCACCTGGTAGACCTCCTGCCACATCGGCTTCCCATCGCGCCGCGTCTCGAACACCTTGCCCACCCGTCCGCCGACGGTCCGGGTGCCGACGACGGTGATCTCTTCGCTGCTGGTCTTGTCGTCGGCCTTGACGGACATGAGCCAGCGGTTGCCGACGGCGCTGGGGAGCAGGTCGGCGGGGGCGGCCGCATGTTTGTTGGACACCGGCGTGGGGGGCGTGAGGTAGACGGAATCCGGCCCGTCGAGGTCCCGGTTCCGCTGCCGGCCCGCGATGAGGTACAGGACGGGGACGGCGAGCGCCGCGAGTGTCAGCGCCGCGATGGCGGGGGCCGCGCGGCGCAGCGGGGAAGGGGTGTGTGATCGTCGTCGCAAGAGGGTTCTTCCTGCCTTTCGCGTCCATTATAACACGGCGAACGGCAGGAAGAACCGGGCACGTTTTACAGGATCAGCGGTGCCGGACGCCCGGGACAGCGGACTCAAGGGGCAGGGCGCGGCGACCGCACGCGGCGACGCCTGCCGCCTTGCCACGACCTCAGGCCGCCTTGCCGCGCGCCTGTACCATGACCTCGCCCAGAAGCGTGTATGTCTTGCGGTCGCCCGCGCCCAGCGCGATGACGCGGCGCAGCGCGGATTCGGCCCGGATGTAGTCGCCCCGCCGGATGTACAGGTCGGCGAGCTGCCGGTGGGCATGGGGGTCGGCGCCGGCGGAGAGCGCCAGGTACTTTTCGAGCGCCTTCTCTTCCTCGGCGTGCTGGCCCTGCTCCCGATACAGATCCGCCAGCCGCCGGTGCGTTTCGGGCCGATCCGGGTCGAGGTTCTTGGCCTGCTCGAACAGCGCGGACGCTTCGAGGACCCCCCGCTCTTCGTACCGCAGGTTCAGCGACGCCAGGCGGAGCAGCGACGGCGTGTGCGTCCGGTCGATGTCGTCCACGACGTGCTGGAAGACCGCCTTGGCTTCATCGCGCTTGTTCTGCGCCAGCAGGACTTCGCCCAGCGCGACGTGCGCGCCCAGGTGACCGGCGTTCAGCTTGACCGCCTTGCGCAGCAGGGTCTCGGCGGCCGCGTTGTCCCCGGAACACTCCTGGAGCAGGCGGCCCGCCTCGTACTGCGCCTCGAAGTCGCGCGGGAGGAGCTTGGCGGCTTCCCGGTACCATTTCAGCGCGACGTCCCGGTCGCCGCGGGCTTTCCACTCGCGCCCCAGGCGGGCGCGCAGTTTCCCGTTTTTCGGGCTGGCCTCCACGACCCCGGTCCATAAAGCCAGCGCGACATCGCTGACCCGGTCGTCGCCGGTGTAGGCGAGCGCCAGCGCCTCGACCATCTCGGGCCAGCCCGTGCCCTGGCGGTACAGGTTCTCCCAGACGTCGATGGCCCTGCCCCGGCGCGCCCCCTCCTGCGCCCCGCAGGCCACGTAGGCGTGGCCGAGCGCGACCAGCAGGTCGTGTTCGCCGGGGGCGGCGGCGAGCCCTTTCTCGTAGACCGCGGCAGACGCTTCGGAATAATCCGCGCCGGCCGCGAGTGCGCGGGCGTGGAACACGGCGAGGCGCTTGTCGCCGGGGCACAGGTCGGCGGCGCGCGCGTAGACGGCGACGGCGCGCTCTCCGACGCGCCCGGCCCGGCCCCAGGCCAGCGCGAGCGCCCGCGCCACGCCTTCCCACCGCCAGTCCCGTGCCCAGAAGACGGGCAGCAGTTCCGCCTCCCGCCCGAGCGCGCGTTCCAGTTCGGCCTGCGTCGCCTCGTCCGGCGACGCCTGCTGCGCCCCGGCCATCGCCACCCCGGCGGCCAGATCCGTGTCTTCGGGCAAAAGCGCGGCGGCGCGGCGCAGGACCGGCAGCGCGTCCCCGTCCACGCGCCCCGCAGCGACGTGGGCGCGGGCGAGCCGGATCACCCACTCGTAGCCGTCCCAATCGTTCCGGGCCATGCGGGCGTAGACGCGGCAGGCGGTGAGGTCCGTGCGCTCCTCCGCGGCGAAGACCCCCGCGAGGAAGGCGGTGTTGTCGCCGTCGTCCGGGTTCGCCGCGAAGGCGACGGCATACACGTTCTGCGCCTCCTCGTCGGCGCGATCCTGCTGGCGGTAGGCGCGGGAAAGGTAGCCGGCCAGCGCAGAGCGCTCCAGGGAGCGGTCGGGCGCGCGCCGGTAGGCATCCTCCACGGCGGCCACCCGTTCCGGCGACACGTCCTTGTCGCGGGCGTAGAGGCGCGCGAGTTCGTCGGTGAGGGCGCGCTGCGGCAGGTCGAACGCGGCCCAGAGGCTCGACTCGGCCCATTCGGCGCGAAGCAAGGCCGTGTATATCTGCGACGCCAGGCCCGGATCGTTCAGCGCTCCCTGTCGGCACAGCGCGGCGGCGAAGAAGACACAGCGCTCGTCCTGCGGGAACGCCCGCGCCGCCTCGCGGTATCCTTCGAGCCGCGCAGGCACGTACTGCCCGGCCTGGGCGTCACACCAGAGCAGGCACCGCGCGATCCGCGACCGGGCTTCGGGCTCCAGATCGTTCCTCAGGGCGTGGGCATAGAACCCGGCGCTGCCCGCACCTAGCGGCGGACGAGCCAGCAGGCTCCACTTCGGCGCCAGGGCGCGGCCGAACAGCCTGTGCCAGATGGTGATCCGCTCGTTCGCTTTCCGGAGACCGGGTTCCCGTGCCATTCGTGTCGTTCCTCGCGCCGCTGATCGGGTGGGTGTAGTCCAATCATCGGCAGGCGGGGGCCGAAAATGTATGCGAGAAAAGCCCCGCGCGGGAAGACCGCGCGGGGCTGGGAGAGCGGGCAGAGGGGCGGCGGCCTGCCAAACAGGCCGCCGCCTTTCGCCGTCTACTGCTTGACGAACCGCACGGCGTCGACGATCACATAGCCGCTCGTACCGGCGTTCCTGATGGTCAGGCTACAACCGGTTCCCCCGGCGAGGCTGCAGGCGCCGAGGAGCACCCACTGCCCGCCCCCGCTGCGCTGCGTCGCGATACTGAACGTGACAGTGGCCGCGCCCGGGCGCTGGATCTCGACCGGGATGTTGGTCGCGCCGTTCGGGTTGTTCGGGTACCAGACGTAGACCTGATAGGTGCCGAAGGATGGCAGGTTCGGGGTGAACCGGGCGCTCTTGCTCCCCTTGCCCGCGTTGCCGTCGTGCAGGTAGTTCGTGCCGTAGCGCCCGGCCAGGCCGGTGCTCGTCGTCCACGTTCCCGTCAGGCTCGCCTGCCCGTTATCCACGATCACCTCCACGGGCGTTCCCCCGCTGGGCGGGGTGACGGTCAGGGTCGCCGTCCGGGTCACGCCGCCCGCCGTGACGGTGATGGTCACCGTTCTGGTCGCCGTGACCGGGTACGTGGTGACGGTGAACGACTCGGCGCTCGTGCCTGCCGCCACCGT
>CADCTO010000310.1 GCA_902805585.1 uncultured Armatimonadota bacterium
GACGTTGGGCGAACTTGTAGAGCTTTGTCTGGTAGTATTCGACGTCTTCGTCCCCGTCGTAGTTCTCGGCGAGGGTGAGCGACTTGTCTTCCCGCTGGTACAGGAGCGCGTGGTCGCCAACCGAAAGGCCCGCGAGCGCCTGGGCGTTGCGCTTCTTGGCCGCCGACGAGAAGGTCTTTTCCGTGACCCGCTCCCGCCGCGCGATCTCCTCGATCCCCAGCGAGCGGGCCTCGATCCTGGCGAGCAGGTCTTTGTAGAGCGCGCTCATCGCCTCGCGCCGGTTCGCGAGCAGGTCGTCGATGGCCTCGCTGATGAAGCGGCGCCCGAAGCGCTCGTCGGCGCGGGACCGCAGTGACGAGCCTTTGAAGATCTTCTTGCCCTCGTACGAGACCAGGACGTAGTTCTTGGCCTTGAGCGAGAGCATCACCCGGTAACGTCCGTCGAAGGCGAGCCGGATGCCCTCGGGCAGCGACTTGCCGACTTCCGCGACGAACTTCTCCTCGGCGGCCGGACCGGCGACCCCGGCGGGCGGCTGGAAGTACACGCCGTCGGTGTCGATCTCGACGACCGTCGCGCCCCGGCGCTCCAGTTCCGCCGCGATGTCCTTGACGATGTTCTGCCCGATCTCGGTGACCTTGGCGGCGGCCGTGTAGTCGTTGAAATAGAACGGCGCGCCCAGGTAGCCGTAGAACGAGTTGATCAGCAGCTTGTACGACGATTGCAGCCCGTCCCAGTAGGCCGCCTGCCGGCCTTCATTCGCCTTCTTCGCCCGCGCCTTGGCCTTCAGGCGCCGATCCGTCAGCTCCTTGAGCATCGGCAGAAAGAGGTCGAGCGCGTCCGACGAGGAAGTGATATTCCGGCTGAGCATGATGCTCGGGTACAGCGACTCGACGTCGGCCTTGACGATGGTCTCGACGACGCCCGAAACGCGCATCTCGGTGTAGCCGCCGCCGTAGGCCTGCGACGGCTGCTGCCGGGCGACGGCGTGTCTGCGCGCCAGGTACGCGCGCACGAAGACCGAATTGATCTTCTCGCCCGAGCCGGTCACGGCCACGTTCTGGTACACGTCGGGCACCATCTGCGCCTGGTAGAACTCCGTCGGCGCGACGATCTCGGCCAGGCGCCGGGTCTCGCGGACGTCGGCGATGGCGTAGGCGGTGACCCGCTCGGGGTCCTGCTTCCACAGGCGCACGATGTCGGCACGGTCCAGGTACACGCGGTCCGGCTCGGCGATGTGGTAGTGGAGCGCGGACTCCTTGAGCCCGTACGAGGAGATCTCGCCACGCGAAACGTCGAAGCGCTGCGTCTGGAGCAGCGTGTCCAGGATGTGCCGGCCCCAGACGTAGTGCCCGACGAAGGGGCGCGTGTTGGCCCCGATGGCGCAGTTGCGCTCCTGCCCGACCTGGACCTCGGAGCCGTCCCGCCCCCAGTTAAGCGCCAGGCCGTGCGCCGCCGCCCGCGCCCGCAGCCACGGCAGGTCGAAGGCGTAGAAGTTGTGCCCCTCGATCACGTCGGGGTCCCACTCGGCCACCAGGGCGTTGAGCCGGAGGAGCATCTCTCGCTCGTCGCCCACCAGGACCTCCTCGTGGTCCCGGTTGTCGGACGCGGCGATCAGGAAGATGCAGGCGCCGGGCGCGTTGGGAGAAAGCTCGGTCGTCTCGATGTCGATCTGCATCCGGCAGATATCCGGGAAGGCCATGCCCTTGAAGAGGGTCCGGCCCGTGCCGATCAGGAACTGCTTGGCGGCGGAGCCGTAGGAAAGGTGGTCGCGGTGCTCGTCGCGCAGGATCCGGCGGCCGTTCTGGTAGGCGCTCCAGGAGGGGAAGCGGACGAGGTGCTTGTAGCCGTCGCCTTCCAGCGCTTCCTGCTCGGAGTCCGGCAGGTCGCGTCGCTCGTGGAGGATCAGCCAGGGCCGGAAGGGGACGATCTCTTGGTCGAGGCTGCCGTCGGCCTTGCGGAAAAACAGGGTGGCGCTGGCGTCGCTCGTGTTCGGCTCCACGGTGACGAGGCGGGGCGTGGGGTCGCTGCCGAAGAGCGCCTGTTCCATCAAATCCATAGACCAGATTATACCACCGGCGCTTCGGGGCGGGACGATGAACGTCCCGCCCCGCGTTGACCTACAGCGTCGGCAGGAGTCGCGCGGCGAGCGTCAGGCCGGCGATGGTCTTGGCGTCCTCGATCTCGCCGGTAGCGATCCTCGCGATCGCCTCCTCCAGCGCCATCGGGACGACTTCGACGAACTCGTCTTCGTCGGCCGCTTCGGGGGCGTGGCGCAGGTCCAGGGCGAGGAAACCGTGGATCCTCTCCGTCGAGTAGCCGGGCGCCAGGTAGCAGGAGTACAGCGGCAGCAGGCGCCCGGGGACCATGCCGATCTCCTCGGCCAGCTCGCGCGCGGCGCAGACCTCGGGCGCTTCGCCTTCCTCCATGCCGCCCGCCGGGATCTCCAGCAGCGCCTTACCGGCCGGGAGCCGCCACTGTCGTACCAGGAGCACCGTTTCGCGGTCGCGCATGGGCACCATGGCGACCGCACCGCCGTGCTCGACGACCTCGCGCTTGCTTTCTTTCCCGTTGGGCAGGCGCACGCTATCGACGCGCAGGTTGACCACGCGCCCGTCGTAGACGCGCCGCGTCCCGGTCACCGTCTCGGTCAGATCCATCGCTCCCTCCCCCGGCACGACGCTACCCGCGGTTCAGGTTGAGCGCCAGTGACTGAATGTCCGTGTCGCCGCTGATATCCGTGAGCGTTCCCGACAGGTCGAGATCGTCGTCTACGGCCACCGTCCCGCGGACCGTATAGGTCCCGCTCGGGTAGATGAAGGTGATCTCGAAGGCGTTCGCTTCGGTGATGGAACCGCTGACACGTCCCGACTCGCCCAGACCGGCGTTCACCGCGGTGCCGGAAAACCGGCCATCCGAGAACACGTCGAACTGGACCCTGCCGGCCTGGGTCCCGGCTGCCGTCGTCGCTTCGAAGGCGCCGTTGTAGGGGCCCGCGTACGTGGAGGCCGGCCCCGTGTCAATGCCGCCTCCGTCTCCCGCCCCGCAGCCCGCCACCAGGAGCAGCAGCAGCGCCGCCGCGATAAACCGGACTCGATAAAACAGGTGCATCCTTACGTTCCTTGCTCGAAAATCTCCGAAGTCAGTGGGGGGCGCGTGTGCCATGCACCGCACGATCCCCGGCAGTTTCTCGCCCGGCGTCCACTCCTGCGCCGGTTCAGTCCCCTAACCAGGGGGGTATGTGTAGGGGCGTGCCCGAGCGGTCGAGTTCGCCGGCCTCCAGACGATCCGGCAGCTCGTCCCCGGCCCGCCGCAGCACCGCCGCGCGCTCCTCTTCCGTCGCGTCTTCGTCGAAGATACTGTACTCCGGCAGAAGACGCGCGCCGTAGTCATCGACGACGAACACCGCCCACGGGTCGTCTTCCTCGCCGCTGACGTCCCAGACGGTGCAGGCGTAGCCGCCGCCGTCCGAGACGTACGCGAGCCCGCACTCCACGTCCTCGAAGTCGTAGCGACGTGCGGACGGCACGAGCAGGAGCCAGTTCAGCGCCTCCGGGATCTCTTCCGGCGGTTCCGCCTCACCGTATTCGGCGAGCATCACGCGCGGGAACCAGCCGTGCCGCCGCTCCAATCGCGCAAACTCCGGCTCCTCAGACTCGGTGTAGATAGGCATGATCCGTTAACGCAGATGCCGGGCGGCCAGCGCCCCGGCGGCGGCGGCGGCATGGAAAAACACCGGGTCGTCGTCGGGCGCGCGACCCATAGACGTGACCGAGACGCCGCGTTCGGCGAGCAGCGCCAGACCGGGCGCCCCGTCGGCCTCTTCGATCCGGTGCAGCGCCCCCAGCGGCGAGTTTTCGACGCTCGCGCGCAGGGCGGCTAACGTCCTGGCCGGGACGCTTGCGATCCCGTCGCCGGCCGGGAAGGCGACCAGGGCCGGCGACTGCGCGAGCAGCCCCAGAGCGGTCACCGTGTGGTGCGACAGGCCGTTGTGTCGGTCGCGCCGGTCGGCCAGCGACAGCCGCAGGACCCCGATCGGGGTGCCCCACAGCCGCGAGGCCAGGTCCAGGAGCGGCCCCTGCTCGATACCGGAAAAGCCGTAGCGCGTTCCGGTTCCCGCGTTGCCGGGACCCTGGCCGATGACGACGACGTCCGCTCCCGCGATGTGCCGCGCCGCCAGCAGCGCCGAGGCGGCCGTGACACACTCGTAGTCGCCGCCGAACGCCTGCCCCGCCGTCAGCGTCGCGTCCAGCAGGCCCGCCGCCTTCAGGTCCCGCACCAGGGCGGAGAAGCCCAGCGGCAGGGCGGCCCCGTCGGTCATGACGTAGGCGACGCGCGCGTGGGGCCGCGCCGCCTTGACGGCCGCCGCCGCCGGGGCGATCTGCGAGTGCAGGCCCGCTACCACGACGGGGGTCTGCATCAGCGACCCCGCGCTCTCCCAGACGTGCCCGTATTGCGGGTCCATCTCGACGGCCCGGACGGCGTGCTGGAGCGGCGTGTAGCGCAGCTTGACGACGTGCCCTTCGGCGTCCCCGAGCGTCTCCGGCAGCGGGCGCGACTCGTTGTGCACGACGAAATCGACGCCACCGGTGCCCAGCTTCAAATCTCGCGCCGTCGTGTTCAGCACGACGGAATCCCCCACGGCCACGGGCCCGGTCAACGCCGGGTAGGCGAGGGCCGTCCGGCTCTCGCTGTCCTCCAGAGCCACGGTCATCTCCACGCTCTGCGCGTCGGCGCGGGTGATGGCGGTGACCCGGGCGCGGGTTTTGTTCAGCACGGGGGGTGGGGGCTCTTCACTCCCGGAAGTCCCGGGCCCGGCGGACGATCTCGACCACCCAGCCGGCGGCCTTGACCATGTCGGAGATGCGGACGAACTCGTCGTGGGTGTGGACCTTCTCCATGCCGCAGGAAAGGACCGTGGTCGGGACGCCGAAGGCGTTGAAGATGTTGCCGTCCGACCCACCGCCCGAGGAGCGCAGGAACGGCTCCAGGCCATTTGCGCGCGCCGCGTCCATCGCGATGCGCAGGACCGGGTCGCTCTCCCGGAGCTGGTAGCTCCGGTACTGCTCGGTCACTTCCACGCGGGCGGTGGCGCCCACGGCGGCCGCTTCCCGCTCGAACGTTTCCCGCATGTGGCGGGTCTGGGCGTCCAGCTTCTCCTGAACGCGCGACCGCGCCTCGCAGACCAGCGTCACTTCCGCGGGAACGATGTTGCGGGCCGTTCCGCCACTGATGACGCCGATGTTGGCGGTCGTGTCTTCGTCGATGCGCCCCAGCTTCATCGCGTTGATGGCACGGGCCGCGGCCACGATGGCGTCCACGCCTTTCTCCGGCGCGACGCCCGCGTGCGCCGGTACGCCCTCGATGGTCACCAGGATCGAGTTCTGCGACGGCTGGGAAGAGACGAGCGCGCCCAGCGGCGGGCCGCTGTCGAGCACGAACCCGTAGCGCGCCTTGATGTCCGACGGGTCCATCATCTTGGCCCCGACCAGCCCGATCTCCTCGCAGATCGTCAGCAGGAGCTGGATGTCGCCGTGCGGCTCGCCGGACTCGTGGAGCAGGGTCATGGCTTCGAGGATCGGGGCGAGGCCGCACTTGTCGTCCGCGCCGAGGATGGTGTCGGACGCGGAGCGGATGACGTCGCCCTCGATGGCGATTTCGAGGCCCGGCGTCGGCTCGACCGTGTCGAAGTGCGACGAGAAGAAGATCGGCGGCGCGTCCGGGACCGTCCCCTTCTTGAAGGCCAGGAGGTTGCCCACGGTCCCGCCCACCTTCTCGCCCGCGTCGTCCCACTCGACGGAGAAGCCGATCTCGCGCAGGTGCGCCGCCGCCCATTCGGACGCGGCCTTCTCCTGCCGGGACGGCGTGTCGAACCGCACCAGGGTCAGGAACGTCTCGACCAGACGCCCCTCATTCACGCTGACTGCCGCCATTGCCTCTCCGTTCACGTGCGCATGGGGATGGGCTATTGTAGCCGATGCCGGAGGGGAGCGTCAAGGCGACCCGCCGGTCACGACCAGTCGCCCACCATCAGGACCTCTTCCTCCAGCGTCACGCCGAACTCGGCTCCGACGCGCGCTTTGACGCGGTCGGCGAGGCGCCGGAAATCGGTGGCCGTGGCGTCGCCCAGATTCACCAGAAAGTTCGCGTGCTTTTCGGCGACGCCCGCCCCGCCTTCGCGCCAGCCCTTGCACCCGGCCGCCATGTTCAGGAAGCCCGCCGGGACGACGCCGGCCTCTTTGAGCGGTGGGGGCAGGCCGGGCAGCGATTCGGCGAGCGCACGGTCGTTCACGTTCTTGAAGAACGAGCCGGCCGAAGGTTCGAGCGGCTGCTTGGCGCGCCGCTGGGCCTGATACTCCTTGGCTTCCGCCAGGATCGTGTCGGGATCGCCCCCGGGCTCGAGGGCGAGGTCCACGTCGAGGACGACGGTGCGGGGCGGCATCTCCTTGCGCAGGCGGGAATCGCGGTACGAAAACCCCATCCACTCCGGGCCGTACGTATCCACCGTGCCCTCGTGGAAGGCGCGCACGCGCCGGACAAGCGGCCCGATGTTGCCGCGGTACGCGCCGGCGTTCGAGACCAGCGCCCCGCCGACCGTGCCGGGGATGCCGATGGCCCACTCCAGGCCCGACAGGCCCTGCCGCGCGGTGAGCAGGAACAGCGAGCCGAACGAGACGCCGCACTCGGCGTAGGTGAGCGGCCCCAGCCGGGTCCCCTTGCAGCGGTTCTGGATGACCAGGCCGTCGAAGCCGCGGTCGCTCATCAGCAGGTTCGAGCCGTGGCCGATGAGCAGGTAGGGGATCCGTTCCTCCCACAGGCGGGGCAGGGCGGTGGCCAGCGCCTCCACGTCCGTTGCGGGCCAGAACCAGCGGGCCGGGCCGCCGACGCGCAGCGTCGTGTGCTTGGCCATCGGCTCGTCGCGGCGCAGCTCGCCGGCGGGGAGAAGGTCGGTCAGGAGATGGTCTTGCTCGGCCCGATGCATCGCGCCCTATAGTAACACTCGCGGCAGCGCTTTGGCAAGGACCGATGCCCGGACCTATCCCCCCTTCCCCCTTCCCTGCCGAGCCCTTCGGGAGGGAAGGGGGAGCCAGCGGCCATGCCAAGGCGAGTTCCACGGGGCTCTTTTAACCCCGCTGCGGCTCGCTCTGGCCCGCCGGACTGCCCGTCTTCCCAACTGTCCGTGCGCAGCATCGCCAGGAGAAGGTGGCCGGCTCCCCCTTCCCTCCGCGAAGCGGCTCGGCAGGGAAGGGGGAAGGGGGGATA
>CADCTO010000311.1 GCA_902805585.1 uncultured Armatimonadota bacterium
ATAGTACGCGATCTCGATGCGCCCCTTCTCCTCGTCGCCGTCGATGCGCACCTTGGTGCCCAGGGCGCGGCGAAGGCGGTCCTCCAACGCGGAAAGGCCCGGGGACCGCAAGGGCGCACGCGGCGCGGCGGGCGCGCGCGCGGCAGGCTCGGTCTTCATCAGGCGCTCCGCCTCGCGCACCGAGATGCCCCGGGCGCGGATCAGCTGCCAGACCTCGCGCTGGCGCGCCGGCGGCGCCGGCTCGCCGGAAAGCAGGGCGCGCGCATGCCCCTCGGTGATCTCGCCGCGCTCCAGGCTCTCCTGGATCGGCGGCGGGAGCCGCAGCAGGCGCAGCGCGTTGGTGACGGCCGTCCGGCTCTTGCCGACGCGCTGCGCCAGCTGCTCCTGGGTCCAGCCGAAATCGTCCATCAGGCGGCGGAACGCGCGCGCGGCCTCCAGGGGCCCGATGTCCTCCCGGAGCAGGTTCTCCACCAGGGCGAGCGCCAGCGTCTCCTCGTCGCTAAGGCTCCGGACGACGACCGGGACCTGCGCTAGGCCGGCGCGCAGCGCGGCGCGGTAGCGGCGCTCGCCGGCCACGATCTCGTAGCCCCCGGCCGGCCGCGGGCGGACCAGGATCGGCTGCAGAAGGCCGTTGGCACGGATGGATTCCGCGAGCTCCGCCATCGCGTCGTCGTCGAATCGCGTGCGGGGCTGGCGGGGGTTGGGGTGCAGGGCGGTGAGGGGCGCCTCCTGCGCCGGCTCGTCACGCGGCGCCTGTCCCGCCGCCGCCCCCGCGCCGCCACCAACGGGAATCAGATCGGCCAGACCCCGCCCCAGCACCCGTTTTGCGCTCGACATCGGCGATCAACTCCTTTGCTATCTGTTCGTAGGCCTGCGCCCCCTTGGAGCGCGGGTCGTACTGCGAAATCGGCTGGCCGAACGACGGCGCTTCGGTCAGGCGGATGTTGCGGGGCACCACGACCGGCGAAACGGCGTCGCCGAAGTACGATTTCACTTCGCCCATCACCTGGTTCGCCAGGTTCGTGCGGCCGTCGAACATCGTCAGGATGACGCGCCCGACGCTGAGGTGCGGGTTCAGGTGCTGGTGGACGCGTTCGATGATCTCCAGCAGCTGCGTGATGCCTTCCAGGGCGTAGTACTCGCACTGGAGCGGGATGATCACGGCGTCGGCGGCGGTGAGCGTGTTGACGGTGATCAGGCCCAGGGACGGCGGCGAGTCCACCAGGATGAAGTCGTACTCGCCCGCGACGGCGGCCAGCGCGCGCTTGAGGACGTACTCGCGCTCCGGCGCCGCGAACATCTCCATCTCCGCCCCGGCCAGGTTCATGGTGGCCGGGACGAGGTCCAGGTTCGGCGTGGCCGTCGGGCGCCGCGCGGCCGCCACCGACTCGCCGTGCACGAGAACGGAATAGATGTCGGACGTGACGTTGCGCCGGTCGACGCCGACCCCGCTCGTGGCGTTGCCCTGCGGGTCGGTGTCGACCAGCAGGACGCGGCGCGAGGCGGCGAGGTAGGCGGCGAGGTTGACGGCGGTGGTGGTCTTGCCGACGCCCCCCTTCTGGTTGACGACGGCCCAGATCGTGGCCATAGATAACTCCCCTCCGGGCGAGTAGTTCGACGCCGCCCGGCAGCCCTCCTTCCGGGGACCGGATTCCGCACGACGCGCCCCCCATTTCACGTGAAATGGGGGGCGAAAAGAAAACCGACCGGCGAATCGCCGGTCGGCTCTGCTCGAACTCTGCTGCTATTCTGCGGCGGGTCGGGGCGAGGCGCCAGGCCCGCCCGTCCCCGCAGGTTGTCTCTTAGTCCACCCGGTCGGCCAGGAAGCGGCGCACCATCATCTCGCCGATCTGCTCGCCGGTGACATGGTAGTTGCCGCTGTTGATGCGCTCGCGCAGGGCCGCGACGATGTCCTCGCGGACGTCCGGTTCCTGGGCGACAATGCTCACGACCCGCTGAACCTCCTGTGCCTCCGCCGAGAACTCCACCTGCGCGCCGGAAGTCTTGCGCGCGGGCGCCGTCGCGACCGAACCGAGCACGGGCGGCGGCGCCACCCGGCTCACGTGCATCAAGTGCGACACGCGGAGATACTCGTCCCCAGATACCCTCATCCTATCGCCTCCTTTGACCGCGGTGCTGCATCCACCGGGACGAAGTTCGGCAACCCGGCGACCTTAGGAAGCGTTCCGGCTCCCCTTAGGCCCGTGGCTTTGCGCCGCGCCCTTTCGGGAGCTTTGCCCTTGACACCCTCATTGTCGGGTCGTTCCGCCCCGCTCTTCAGGGCGTAAGGTTTATTTTACCGCTCCACGGAGGCTCCTGTCAAATGCTGTCTCCCCGGGCGCGCCGTTCCCGCGACCGCCCGTGGCAGGAGATCCGCCGGTAGCCGAGGTTGACGCGGGCGGGCGCTTGTGATATACTGGTCGCAGACGCCGAAGTCTGTGAATTTTCGCACAAACAGGGGGCCGCCGACGGCGAGCGCAGCAGCGACGATGGAACCTGCCCAGCAAACACAAGAACGACCCGCCGCCCGCGCCGCTTCCGTGCATTTCGAGCGCGAACGCGGCGTCACCGACGTCGTCGTGACGCGCGGCATGGCGCACGTGACGGTCCGCCTGCCGGACGCGGACCCGGCCGCGGCCCGGCTCGCGCTGCTCCAGTCGTTCGCCGCCGGAAGCATCTCCATCTTTCTGGTCAAGCTCCACCCGTGCGCCATCTCCTTCGGCGTGCGGGCGAACCTGGTGGACGCCTGCGAGGAACACCTGCGCGCGCACGGCGCCGACTTCACGCTGCTCCGCGACCTCGCCCTGGTTACGACCATCGCCGGGGCGATGCGCGACCTTTCCGGCGTGATCTGCCACATCTACGAGACCATGCTGGAGGAGAACATCGGGGTGCGGCAGACCGGCGACGCCTACAACGCCGTGCTCTGTCTGGTCGCCGGGGAGGACAGCGAGCGCGCCGCCCGCGCGCTGCGGCGGCGGTTTTCGCTGGAGGACGCCGCGGAAGACGACACGGGGCCGAGCGAAGGCGTGGGACTGAAGGCGCTGTGAAGATCCTCGTGCAGAAATTCGGCGGCACGTCCGTGGATTCCGAGGAGCACCGCCGGAAGGCGGCGGGCAAGGTCGTGCGCGCCGCGCAGGCCGGCTGGAACGTGGTGGTCGTCGTTTCGGCCATCGGGCGCGCCGGCGCGCCGTACGCCACCGACACCCTGGTCAGCAGCCTGAAGGCCGTGGACCCGTCCGTCCCGCCCGCGCCGCGCGAGATGGACCTGATGATGGCCTGCGGCGAGATCATCTCGACCGTGACCCTGGCGCAGACGCTGCGCACGCTCGGGTACGACACCATCGCGCTGACCGGCGGGCAGGCGGGCATCCACACGGACTACGAGTTCGGGAACGCCCGCATCCTGTCCATCGACCCGTCGTACGCGCTGCGGATGCTGGAGGCCGGCAAGATCGTGCTGGTGGCCGGCTTCCAGGGCGTGACGACCTACGGCGCGATCACGACCCTGGGGCGGGGCGGGTCGGACACGACGGCCTCGGCGCTCGGCGCCGCGCTCAAGCCGTACGCCGACGAAGTGGCCGTCGAGATCTACACGGACGTGGACGGCGTCAAGACCGCCGACCCGCGCCTGGTGCCTCAGGCGCGGACCCTGGCCGCGGCGACCTACGAAGAGGTCTCGGAGATGGCGCACCAGGGGGCGAAGGTCGTCCACCCGCGCGCCGCCGAGATCGCGAACCAGTACCAGATCCCGCTGTGGGTGAAGAGCACGTTCGAGGACAGCCCCGGGACGCTGATCGCCTCGGGCGCGGACATGGGCGAGGCCATCCGCTCCCGCGTGACGGGGGTGACGCACACGGGCAAGATCGTGTATATCCGGTTCGAAGTGCCCAGCGGCGACGAAGAGGACAAGGCGCAGATCGAGCTGGAGATCTACCGCATCCTCCAGAAGGAAGACATCGCGATCTACCTGACCAGCACGGGCGGGAACGCCTTCTCGTTCGCCGTAGCGCGCGAGCACCTGCCGCGGCTGCGCGACCTGTTGGACGGGCTGGTGATCCCGGTCGACCTGAGTATGCGGCGCAAGCCGCCGTTCGGGCGGCTGTACCTGCTGGGACTCGGCGGCGGCCAGAAAAGCTTCCGGGCGCAGCGCGACCTGCTGCACCACACGGCCCACATGGTCGAGGTGCACGAGATGGCGGCCGAGGTGACGGAGAACTGCACCATGGTGTCGGTCATCGCGTCCCGGTTCAAGGGCGTGCCGGGCGTGATGGCGTGCATCCTCGAAACCCTGGCCGGAGCGGGCGTGCCGGTCTTCCAGACGGCGGACTCGGCGTACTCGATCTCGGTCCTGGTGCCCGAGACCGACACGCAAAAGGCGACGCAGGCTCTGCACGACGTGTTCGACCTCCACGCCGCGGCGGGCGGGGGATAGGATCGGCGGGGACGATCCGAAAGGCGGCGTCATGAGCGACGACAGCCGAAACCCGGAGCGCGGCGCGGGCGCCGCGGGTGGGGGCGACCCGGAGACGAAAGAACAGGACGACCTGCTCGCCCGCTTCCCGGACCCCGAGGCGGACGAACGGCTGCGCGTCCCACGCGGCGACGCGCTGCCCGGTGTGCCCGATGTCCGGTTCGAGCGGCCCCGGCCGCGCAAGCCGGACGCGGAAGGGGAGGGCCGGCTCCGGCTGCGCCCTCTGGGCAGCGAGCTGCGCGGGATGGGGGCGGCCTCCACGGTGGGCATCACCCTGGTGGCGTCGATCGCCATCGGGGCGGGTCTGGGGTGGCTAGTAGACAATTTTCTGCTAAGAGACCCGGCCACGCCCTGGGGGCTGATCGTGGGCTTCCTGCTGGGCACGGCGTCGGGGTTCGTGAACCTGGTGCGCGTGTCGAACCATCTGAACCGGGACGATTGAGGGACAGACGACGGTGGACACAGAGTTTGTCGGAAGGACCTACCGCAGCGCGGCTTTCGTGACCGGCTTCGTGCTGTTCGTGCTGGCTTCCTACGGCCAGTTCGCGGCCATGGCCCCCTTCGCCGCCGGTGCGGTTCTGGGCGCGGTCCTGTTGTACGCGATGGACCGGATGGTCCGGGCGCTGTTCACGCCCGAGCGGGCGCGGGCGGTGAAAAAGACGCGAAAAGGCGGGCCGGAGCGGGCGCTGCTGGGCCTCGCTCTGGTAAAATACCCGTTGGTCGCGCTCCTGATCTGGGCGGTCACCCGGTTCTGGAACCAGCAGGAAGTCATGGCGTTCGCCGGCGGGTTCATCCTGTTCCACACGGTCATCGGGCTGCGCGGCGTCGGGCACTACTTCGTGGAGCGCCTGAACGAGACGGCGGCGGCGCCCGACCCGCGGCGGCCGGAAGCGCGGATCGGGAAGACGGTTTCTTCTAAGGAGCGAAACGTTGCCTGAGACGGGAACGAAAAAGTATACCATCGTCGCGCAGGGCGGGGAACACGGCGACCAGGGCGTGGCGGGCCATTCGCATACGACCGAGGGCGACACGCACGCCTCGGCCGCGCACGGCGCGGACGGCGGCGGCCACGGCAGCAACCCGCTGGCGCACCACCCGTCCGCCTATTTCACCGGCGTGGCCGGGCTGGTCGTCCTGATCATCCTGGCGGTCGCGCTGGTCGGCCGGTCCCGGGGCCTGCACCGGCGCAACCCCAGCAAGCGCCAGTCGCTGCTGGAACAGTCCGTCGAATCCATGCAGGTGTTCTGCGAGCGGGCCATCGGGCCCGGCGGGGCGAAGTGGACGCCGCTGGTCGCCACCGTGTTCGGCTTCGTGCTCGTGTCCAACCTGATGGGCGTGCTGCCCACGGTCTGGGCCAAGAGCGGCGACCAGCAGGTGGCGCACTTCCTGCCCGCCCCGACCTCGAACCTGTCGATGACGATCGCGCTCGCCCTGGTCGTCTTCATCGTCGTGCAGTACGCGGGCATCAAGGCCAACGGGTTCGGCGGCTGGCTCAAGCACTTCGCGGGGCCGATCCCGGCCCTTGCGCCGCTGATGTTCCCGCTGGAGATCATCGGCGCGCTCGCCAAGCCGCTGTCGCTCTCGATCCGCCTTTTCGGCAACGTGTTCGGCGAGGAGACGGTCATCGCCGTGCTGGTGAGCCTGGCCGCCTTCACGCTGCCGCTCTTCCTGCCGATCCCGTTCCAGTTCCCGATGCTGATGTTCGGGGTCTTCGGCTCGCTCGTGCAGGCGGGCGTCTTCACGATCCTGACCTGCGCTTACCTGTCGCTCTCCATCGGCGAGCACGCGGGGCACCATGAGGCGCACGAGGAGACGGTCGACGAGTTCGGGGCGCCGGTCCCCGCACACTGATCGCTTTGGTATCTCACCAACCCACGGCGGCACGACGTGCCGCTAAAACAAACGGAGGTTGTTCGTAATGTTGTATCTTGGACTGCTCGCCCTCGCCCTCGGCCTGGGCCTGCCGATCGCGGCGTTCGGCGGGGCGCTGGGCCAGGGCCGCGCCGCGGCCGCCGCGCTGGAGGGCATCGCCCGCCAGCCCGAGGCCGCCGGCCGCATCCAGACGGCCATGATCATCGCGCTCGCCCTGATCGAGTCGCTCGTCATCTACGCCCTGCTGTCGTTCTTCCTGCTGAACGGCAAGGCCCCGGCCATCACCGCCGACCAGGCGATCCAGATGAGCCAGACCGGCGCGGCGGCCTCCGCGCCGCAGTAGAACGCTTCCGATGAGCGAGCGGCGGCGGCGCGCCGGAAACCACGGCGCGCCGCCGCCCTGTCTCCCTTTGTCGTACCTGGCGCACCCGCGCCCTGAACCTGCGGGGCGCATCGCGGGGATCTATGCAACTCCTCAATGACCTGAATATAGACCTGAACGCCGTCGTCATCAACATCGTCGGCTTCCTGCTGCTGCTGCTGGTCCTCCAGAAGATGGTCTTCAAGCCCATCGGGAACGTGCTGGCCGAGCGGCAGGGCGACATCAACGCGACCTACGACAAGCTCGACGCCGACCGCAAGCAGATGGAGGCGCTGCGCGCCGACTACGAGCAGCGGCTCACCGCCATCGAGGCCGAGGCGCGCGAGAAGATCCAGAGCGCCATCCGGGAGGCCCAGACGGCGCGCGACCAGATCGTCCAGGAAGCGCAGGAGCGCTCCCGCGAGCTGATCACCCGCGCCGAATCCGAGGCCGAGCGCGAGCGCGAACAGGCGATGATCACGCTGCGCCGGCAGATGGTGGACTTGGCGCTGGGCGCGGCCACCAAGGTGATCGGCGACAGCCTCGACGACAACCGCCAGCGCAAGCTGATCGACGATTTTATCACTTCCAGCGCGACCGCGACCAACGGCGCGTCCGCGCCCCCCGCGGGCGGCGCGCAGGCGTTCGGGGCCCCGAACAATGCGTGAGGAGTCTGTCGCCCGCCGGTACGCCGCCGCGCTCTTCGAGCAGGCCCGGAAGTCGGATACCGTGCCGGTCGCCGGCGAGGAACTGAGGCTGGTGGCCGAGACGGTCGCGGCGGACGGGCGCATGCGCGCGACGCTCAGCCAGCCCGTGGTGACCGAGGAGCGCAAGAACCAGCTTTTCGAGCAGGCGTTCGGGGGGCGGGTCTCGCCCGCCACCCTGGGGTTCCTGCACCTTCTGGTCGAGAAGCGCCGGATCGGACTGCTGCCGCAGGTTCAGGCAGAGTTCGCGCGCCTGGTGCTGGACTTCCGCAACATCGCGCACGCGACGGCCGTGAGCGCCGTGCCGCTCGCGCCCGACCAGCTCCTCGCCCTGGAACGGTCTCTGGAAGCCCGCACCGGCAAGGACATCGAACTGGAGACGCAGGTGGACCCGTCCCTTTTAGGCGGCGTCCTGGTGCGCATCGGCGACACCGTTTACGACGGTACGGTCAAAGGTAAACTGGAGCGCCTGCGGGAACAGCTCCTGGCACGCTCGTAGCCCTGAGGGCTAAAACAAAGGTCTCAAGCTAAAGGAACAACATCGTGGCAGTTAGACCCGAAGAGATAACCAGCATCCTGGAGCGGCAGCTCAACGACTACCAGGGCGGCATCGAAGAGGTCGGCGTCGGCACCGTGCTCCAGGTCGGCGACGGCATCGCGCGCATCTACGGCCTCCGCGACGCGGCCGTCGCCGAGCTTCTGGAGTTCCCCGGCGGCATCATGGGCGTCGCCCTGAACCTCGAAGAGGACAACATCGGCGCCGTCATCCTCGGCGACGACACGCACATCAAGGAAGGCGACACGGTCAAGCGCACCGGGCGCATCGTCGAAGTGCCGGTCGGCGAGGGCCTGATCGGGCGCGTCGTCAACCCGCTGGGCCAGCCCATCGACGACGGCGGCCCCATCGTCGCCAAGGAGTACCGGCTGCTCGAAACGATCGCGCCGGGCATCGTGGACCGCCAGCCGGTCAAGGAGCCGCTGCAGACCGGCATCAAGGCCATCGACGCCATGATCCCGATCGGGCGCGGCCAGCGCGAGCTGATCATCGGCGACCGGCAGACCGGCAAGACCGCCGTCGCCATCGACACGATCATCAACCAGAAGGGGCAGGACGTCTACTGCTTCTACGTCGCCATCGGCCAGAAGGCTTCGACCGTCCGCCAGGTCGTCGAAACTCTGCGCGAGAACGGCGCCATGGAGTACACCACGGTCATCGCCGCGCCCGCCTCCGAGCCGGCGTCCCTTCAGTACATCGCGCCGTACGCGGGCTGCTCGATGGCCGAATACTTCCGCGACACCGGCCGCCACGCGCTCATCATCTACGATGACCTGACCAAGCAGGCCGCGGCCTACCGGCAGGTCTCGCTCCTGCTGCGCCGCCCGCCGGGCCGCGAGGCGTACCCCGGCGACGTGTTCTACCTGCACTCGCGCCTGCTGGAGCGGGCGGCCAAGCTCTCCAACGAGCGCGGCGGCGGCTCGCTCACCGCCCTGCCGCTCATCGAGACGCAGGCCGGCGACGTGTCGGCCTACATCCCGACCAACGTCATCTCGATCACCGACGGGCAGATCTTCCTGGAGTCCGACCTGTTCTACGCGGGCGTCCGCCCGGCCATCAACGTCGGCATCTCGGTCTCGCGCGTCGGCGGCAACGCCCAGATCAAGGCCATGAAGCAGGTCGCGGGCCGCATGAAGCTGGAGCTGGCCCAGTTCCGCGAGGTGCAGGCTTTCGCCCAGTTCGCCTCGGACCTGGACAAGGCGACCCAGGCGCAGCTCGGCCGCGGCCAGCGCCTGGTGGAGATGCTCAAGCAGCCGCAGTACGCCGGCATGCCGGTCGAGAAGCAGGTCATCTCGATCTTCGCCGCCACCAACGGCTACCTGGACGACATCCCCGTCGATTCCGTCCGCCGCTTCGAGAGCGAGCTACAGACCTACGTCGCCGACCAGTACCCGGACATCCCCACGTCCATCACGCAGACCAAGGCCCTGTCCGAAGACATGGCCGCCACCCTGCGCCGGGCCATCGACGCCTTCAAGGCCCAGTTCACCGGCCAGGCGGCGGCAGCGCCCCAGGCGGTTCTGGCCGGAGCCCGTTAACAACGGGGTGACTGACCGCGACGAAACGGGGGCGCCGCTCTGCGGCGCCCCCGTTTCTTTTCGTCTGACGTCGGCGGCGGACGAGCGGCGCTACCGAGAAACGCGGATGCGCTTCTCCGCCCGGGCACCGCGTCCGGCATCGTCCCACACCAGCAGCGTCACCCGGTAGTTTCCGGGAATCGAATACGTGTGCACCGCTACCGCTTCGGTCGAAGGCGTTCCGTCATTGAAGTCCCAAAGGACGCGGGCGATCTTCCCCGGGCCGGCGGCCCGGGCGGTGCTCCGGAAACGCACCGGCTGCCCCACGCGGGCCGTGGTCGGTGCGTCGAAGGCTGCGACCGGGGCGTCCTGGGTAAACGGTTTCGCCGCCGGCAGAACATCACCGCCACCGTTCTTTTCAACGACGCAGTCTTTCCATTCCAGCGCCGTGTAGCCGCGCGGACCGGACACGGCGGCGCCGCGGTTACCCGAGATCGTGCAGCGGACGAAGCTCAGGTGGTCCACGGCCTCGCCCCCGATCTGCAGGCCCAGGCGCCCGTTGTCCCGGAACGCGCAGGATTCGAAGGTCAGATGGTGTGCGCCGCCATTGGTGCGGAAGCCGTGCCCCTCGTCGCCTGGATACGCGACCTGACCCCGCGCCACCGGCGTCTGGAGGAAGTTACACCGGTAGAAGTAGTGGTAGCCCGCCCCGCCCGTCTCGCCCTGGATCTGCGCGCCCCACTGGTTACAGTTGCGGACGGTGTTGTAGCCCCAGTAGACGTAGTCCTTCGCCGGGCGGTTCGAGACCGAAATGCCGATCCGCTGGCCGTCGTCCACGACGTTGTCGGTGAAAACGCAGAAGCTGGAGGCTACCAGTTCCAGGCCGGACAGCTTGTACACGCCGGAGCGGTCCGTGATGGTGTTGCGCCGTACGGCGCTGTAGCTGGAATTGTCGACGCTGATCCAGTGGTCGACATGATTGTCTTCGATCACGGCCCGCTCGCAGCCACCCCACACCTCGATGCCCAGCCCTTCGCCTCGCGAGCCGGCCACGGTGTTGCCCCGGATGACCAGGTCCGTCGCACCGCTGTCGCCGAAGATACCCCCGCGCCCTGTGTTGCGGATGGTGTTGCGGAGCACGCGATTACGGGCGGAACCCCATGCCAGACGGATACCGCCCCCGTAGGTCGCCCCGATCCCGATGTTCTCCAGCGTGCAGTCGGCGATTTCGCCGTCGGTGACTCCCTTTCGTTTGGTCGGGTTGACTCCAGTGAAGTAGATTCCGTGCGGGCCGAATCCCGCGCCCTTGACCAGGTCGCGGATATGCAGGTGGTGCAGGCGTAGCCGTCGCGCGTCGTGCGCGAAGATGCCCTGCTGCGCGTTGGCGTTGTTCGCGCCGTCCAGCGTCATTCCGGCCACCTCTACGTCCTCGCAGCCTTCCAGATGGATCAGTGTGGAGGGTTTGTCACCGGCGAAGCGCAGGATCGTCCGGCCGGGGCCCGCGCCCAGGAGTCGAGTGCGCGACTTCGGACGGATCGCCTCGGAAATATGGAACGTGCCAGGAGGAAGTCGCACGGTATCACCGGGGGCGGATCGTGCGATGGCCGCGGCAAGGGCGTCCGCGGCGGCACCGGCGACCGTGATGGTGCGGCCGGCGGTCGCGGGGATGGGAAGAGCGGCGGCCCCGGCTGCGGGGGCGAAGCAGGTAAAAACGACCGCCAAGGCGTTCCTCAGATGGTAGTTCATAAAGGGTTGGCTGCCTCGCGGCATTGGCGTGTCGAGGCCGGCGCTGTGGCCTTCCGATCAACCCGATAGGGGACGGCCGCTTCTATAGACACACCGGCCTTCAACAAATGTCGCGTGGACCCGCAGCTCGTCGTCCACGAACACGAAGTCTGCGTCTGTCCCAACCTGGATGCGGCCTTTGTGGGGCCAGCCCATCTGGTCGGCGGCGTTGGTGGAGACGAGGCGGGCGAGGGTGGGCCAGTCCGCGCCGGTCCAGGCGCGCACGTTGGCGGCGGCGCGGTCCAGCGTCAGGACCGACCCGGCCAGCGTGCCGTCGTCGAGGGTGGCGCGGCCGTTCTCGACCCGGACGCGAAGCCCGCCCAGTCTGTACTCGCCGTCCCCGGCGTCGGCCCCGGCCATGGCGTCGGTGATCAGGATCACGCCCCGGTCCCCTTTGGCCTGCAGAACGAGGCGCGCCACCTCCGGCGCGAGGTGGTGCCCGTCGCAGATCAGCTCGACGCGGGCGCGCGCATCGAACAGGAGCACGTTGACCACACTGTCATTGCGGTGGTGGAACGGACGCATCTGGTTGAACAGGTGCGTGCCGTGCGTCGCCCCCGCCTCCAGCGCCGTTCGCGTCGGCTCGGCGGTGGCGTCGGTATGGCCGAGCGACACCACGATCCCGTTCTCGCGGGCGGCGGCGATGAGCGCGCCGCCGCCGGGCTGCTCGGGGGCCATCGTCAGCAGCTTCATGGCTCCGCCGGACGTTTCGAGCCAGCCGCCGAACTCGCCCGGGTCGTAGTCGCGGATCCACTCCGCGGGCTGCGCGCCCGGCTTTTTGGGCGACAGGTACGGCCCTTCCAGGTGGATGCCCAGGACGCGGGCCCCGTCGGCGCAGAAACCCGGCCCGCCCTCGAACGCCATCCGCGCGCCGGCAAGCGCCGCCGTGATCGCGTCGCGGCTCTGGGTCATGGTCGTCAGGAGCAGGCAGGTCGTGCCGTGGCGGGCGTGGGTGCGGCAGATCGTTCGGAGGGCGTCGGGCGTGGCGTCCATCGTGTCCGCGCCGCCGCCCCCGTGGATGTGCACGTCGATAAATCCGGGCAGCAGCGTCAGGCCACGTGCGTCGAGGGTCTCGTCGGCAGGAGGTCGTTCTTGGGTTTCTCGGCCTGTGGATATCCTGGCGATTTTAGTCCCTTCCACGAAGAGGGTGCCGTCTTCAAGGGTGCCATCCGGAGTAACGACGCGGGCGCCGGAGACCGCGAGCGAAGGAGCGTCAGGCGTCGCCATGTCGTCGGCCGTCTACCCCATCCGCCACAGCCAGTAGCCGACGGCGATGAGCAGGCCGATGGGTGCCAGGCCGACCAGTAGCATGGTGCCGAAGGAGAGCGAGCGGGTCCCGTCCGGCTTGGGCTCGAAGGCGCGCACCAGACCGATGGACAGGCCGTACAGGCCCGTCATCGGGATCGCCATCATCAGCATCGTCAGGGGGTCGTTCGACGGGGTCAGGATCGCCGCCGACGCCGACACGAGCACCACGGCATGCCGCCAGTACCGGGTCATCATGTCGGCGTTGATGACGCCGACGCGCGCCAGGAACAGCAGCACGATGGGGAGCTGGAAGGCGACGCCGAACGCCAGCAGGATCTTGACCGTGAGCAGGATGTACTGCTGGGCGTTCTGGAACAGCGCCGCGCCCCCGATGTCGTCCACGTACGAGAACATCCACTTGTACGCCGCCGGGAGGGACGCGTACGCGGTGCCGACGCCGGACAGGAACAGCAGGATCGAGAACGGCGCGAGGAAGAAGATGGGCTTGCGCTCCTCGGGCGTCAGCGCCGGCGCGACGAACCCCCAGATCTCTATGATCACGAAGGGCGAGGCGAGCGCGAGTCCGGACAGGAACGAGACCTGCAGGCGGAGCAGAAACGCCTCCGGCAGGTTGGTGAAAACGATCTTGATGTCACCCCGATCGATGTAAGGCTGGATGGGGTGCTTGAGCAGCGTGAGGAACTCGGGGAAAAAACTGTAGGTGATCACCATGCCCGCGGCGAGGTACAGGAGCGAGCGGAACAGCCGCGTCCGCAGTTCCGCCAGGTGCTCCACCAGCTCCATCTGTGCCTCGGGGTCCCGAGACGTTTTGCTTGTCAGTGAGCGCAACATCGTTCCAGTGTATTATACCCGCCTGTCAAGAACAGGGAGGGGCCCCATGGTAGGGCCCCTCCCTGTTCACTTCACTGCGCCAAACTCGCCCGCCGTCACGACGACAGCAGCACCGTCGTTTCGGAGCGGAACTTGACCGGCACGAGGGGCGATGCCTGGGCGCCACCGCCGCCCGGGAGCGCGCCGAAGCCGGAGGACGCCCCGCCCGGGTAGCCGGGCGGCAGCCCGCCGCCGGCCAGCCCCGGCGTGGTGCCGATCATCGATACCGGATCGTCGAGGTTCGGCGCGCTCACCAGGGAAGGGCCGCTGGCGACCATGCCCCCGCCGACGCCGGCGGACGGCACCATGGCCTGCACGATGTTGGCCGGCGCGTCGCCGCTCACCTGCATCGTGGTCTCCAGGCGGACGATCCGGCCGGGCTTGTAGGCGAACCAGATCGTGCGGTCCATGTTGACGTCGGCCTGTCGCATCGTCCCGGCGCCGCCGTGGATCGGGATGTTCGCCTTGCCCTTGTAGGTCTGCCGGATCCGGGCGGTCTGATAGCCGTCCTGCCACTCCAGCGTCTCCAGGGTGTTGGTGGCCACCACGGTGGGCGGGGCGTCCATGGTCGCCCACTCCAGCAGGACCGGAACGCGCGTGTTCCAGGTCTGGCCGACGCGGCGGCGTCCGCCGCCCAGGTCGATCATCGGCAGGGCGACATAGGCGCCCGGCTTGCTCGCGCTGGCCGTCCCGTAGTTGCTGACGCCGCCGCGGGTCGTGACCGTCCGGTAACGCGATTTGAGCGCGTACACGTCGTTCAAACGCGCGTAGGCGCCGTTACCGGCCAGGATCGTGCCGCCGGTCACCATGTCGCGGATCGTGAAGTTCTGGCCGCCCAGGCTGTCTTCCGTCGTTCGGGTGTAGTTGGCCTCTACCTTCTGCACCAGCACGGAGAAGGGGCCGGTCGGCTGTGCGTATGCGCCGCCACCCGGGTAGCCGCCGCCGGGGTAGCCGCCCATGCTGCCTCCCGGATAGCCGCCCATGCTTCCGCCGGGGTAGCCGCTCATGCTGCCGCCGGGGTAACCGCTGCCGCCGCCCGGATAGCCGCTCATGCTGCCGCCGGGATAGCCGCCGCTCCCGCCCGGGTAGCCACCGCTCCCGCCGCCCCCCGGATAACCGCCGCCGCCACGGCGGCCCCGACGACCGCCCCCGCTTCCGGGGTAACCGCCACCGCCTCCGGGGTAGCCGCCCATGCTTCCGCCGGGGTAGCCGCCGCCGCCGGGATAGCCGCCCCCGCCAGAAAAGACCTGCGGCGCGGCGGCGCGGCTCGCGCGGGCCGCGTCGTAGCCGCGCGAGCGGTAGCCCCCGCCCGCACTCGCGCTTAAGCCGGGCGCGGACTGCGGCTGCCGATCCCCCACGAAGGAGACTTCGGTCTGCTGCTTGTACCGGCTCGCCTGGCCGACGCGGAATTTATACGACAACGGCACGCCATCGGACGGGGAGGGGATCTTGTTGCTGACCGTGACCGTCACCCTCTGCGCGCCGACCCGCTTCCCGGAGCGGTCCAGACCGGCGACCTCGATCGTGTGGGGGCCGTCCTTGATGATGCGCTCCTCATCCTTCAGGTTGGGACTCGGGTCGAGCGCCTTGGTGTCCCACAGGAAGGCGACCGTCCGTTCGTCCCAGACGAGCCGGTCGTTCTTGCCTTTCCCGCGGGGAACGTCCACGGCGGCGCGGAAGCGTCCGTCGATGCTGATGGACAGGTAGCCCTCCTGCGGGATCGCCTGGCGCGGCACCTGGATGCGCACGGTCTCGCGCACCGTCGCGTTGTTCACCGGCCGGACGATCCGGAAGGGCACCTGGGCGGCGGCTTGTGGCGGCGCCACCGTCGCCGCCGTCGCCGTTGCCGTCAGAACAAGCAACGCCATTCCCGGAACGTTGTTTTGTCGTATTCGCATCATCCGTGTCGCTCCTTCCGGTGCCCGGGGGCGTTCAGCGCCCCATGCCCGGCATCCCCGGCCCGCCCGCGGCGCCCGTGGACTCGATGATCTGTACCCCCGCCGGAAGCGTGAACCGCGCGTCCGCGAGGGCGACATTTGTCTTGATGTTGGTCACGAGCAGCGTGCGAGTGCCGCCCTCGTTCTTCAGTTCCGTCTTCACCGGAAGCCGGAACCCGGCGGCGCGCCCGACGTAGATCGTCGCCCCGCTCTTCGGGTCTTTGTATATGTCGGTCGGCTGGCCGGATACCCGCGCCGTGCCCACCTTCTTGGCACCCTGCAGCTGCTGGTTCACCTGCCGGAAGGCGAGTTGCAGGGCCGCGTCCGCCCCGCCCTCGAACCGCTGCCGCTGCGCCACTTTATTCGCCGGCACGTAAAAGAACACGCCCTTCTCGTTAGCAAGGTAGGTCACGCCGCCGAGCTGCGGGTTGTTGTACTCGACGCGGGCCTTGTTGCCTTTCACTTCGACCCGCATCACCTGAGAAACCTTCGATCCGCCTTTGGGCGTGAGCGTGTTCGTCACCACGAACGACGCGGTCTGGGCCAGGCTGGACCGTGAGAACCGGGGCGCCTGCTGCGCCCCCGCCGGCAGACTCGCCTGCAGTATCCCTGCCGCCATCAGCACGGCAGCCGCCGCCGCGGGGCGGACACGGCTACGCGCGTTCAGAATCATATCGGTTCCTTGCTATCATTGGCCTTTATCGCCCTCCGGACCGACCCTCGCCTCGATCACCTGCGCGCCCTGCGGGAGCGCGAACCGAGCGTCCGGAAGCGTGATATTCGTCTTTATGTCTGTCACGAGCAGCGTCTCCGAACCGGAGTCGCCGTCTTTGGTGATCTTGACGGGGAGCCGGAAACCCGGTTTCGTGCCCAGGTAGATCAGGACCCCGGCCGCCTCGTCCCGGTAGACGTCGGTCGGCTGGCCGGAAATACTCTCCGTCCCCACTTTTTTCGCCGTCTTCAGGAACCGGTCCTTGCCCTCGTACAGACGGCGAAGAAAGGCATCCATGTCCCCTTCGGCCTGCTGCTTGGTCACCAGCTTGCTCCCCGGGTTGAAGACGTAGATCGCTTTGTCTTCGATCAACGTCACCGTCGAGACCCCGGCAACCACGGTTTCCGTGCGGGCCTTGTTGCCTTTTACCTCAACCCGCGTCACCTGCGAAACCTTCGACTTGCCCTTGGGCTGCGCAACGCTCGTCACCGTGAACGAAGCCGTCCTGGCGAGGCCCGCCCGTGTGCTGCCCGCCTCCGGCGCCCCCGCATGCGCCCCGCCCAGCCCCCACGCCGCGGCGGCGGCGACCAGCCACGCGACACGCCCGTGGAGCGCCCGAACCGCCGTCCGCCCGGCGCGTGGCATGGCGGTCAGACCTGCGGGTCCGAAGCGGCCTCGGCCTGCGCGGTCAGTTCGGCGTCCGATGCCGCGCCCTGACCCTGTTCGAAAGCCAGCAGAACCTCCCGCGCGCGGTCGGCATCGTGGGCGGGCACCCGGACCTCGCCCCAGTACCCTTCGCCCACTTCCAGCGGGCCGCCCAGCGCGTCGGCCACCTGCTCCCCGATCACGGCCGCGATGCCCTGCGCCCCCAAAGCGCCGCGCACCAGCTCGGCCGTGATCGCGTCCGGGGCCGCGTACACCGCGACAGTCATCTCGGCGGGCGCCGCATCGGCATCGGCGGGATCGCCCGCGGGCGCGTCGGTCGTCGTCATTTCCATGATATCGCTCTTCCCTTACATACGCACGTCAAACACCGGGCGTGCCCGCCGGCGCCGGTCCCGGCGCCCCGCCGGCGCGGTAGTAGTCGCACCGCGCGCGCAGCACGCACGCGCCGCACCGAGGCGTCTGCGCCACGCACACGCGGCGGCCGTGCCGGATCATGTGGACGTGGAAGGCGTACACCCGTTCCGGCGGCAGCAGCGCCTGGAGCGCTTCGTGCGCTTTCGCTTCGCCCAGCCGCTTCGGGATCAGCCCCAGCCGGTGCGAGACGCGGAACACATGCGTGTCCACGGGCAATACGGGCCGCCCCAGCGAGAACATCAGCACGCACGCCGCCGTCTTCGGGCCGACGCCGTGGAAATCTTGCAGATACGCCTTCGCCTCCTCGGTCGCCGTTCCCGCGAGGAAGTCCAGGCTCGTCCGGCCCGTCTTCTCAAAGATGTCCTGAAGGACCGCCCGGATCCGCGCCGCCTTCACGTCGGCCAGCCCGCCGCTGCGGATCGTGTCGGCGATCTCGGACGGGGGCGCCTCGCGCACGGCGTCCCAGGAGGGGAAGCGACGCCGCAGGTCGTCGTAGGCCCGCTCCGAGTTGCGGTCGGAGGTGTGCTGGGACAGCATCGTCAGCACGAGCGCGCCGAGGGGCTCCCCGTGCGAGCGCCACGCGAGAATCCCGTACTCCGCGTCCAGCAGATCACCGACGGCGGCCGCCTTTTCCCGCAGGTCTTCCTCGTCCACGCGCATGGCCGCCATCCTACTCTGGGCGCATTATAACGTCGGGACGCGACCACTGTCAAGCCGTCCGGTTGCTTCCGGCTCCGTCAGGCAGTACAATACCGGTGTGACGACCGTTGCCGCCCCGCCGCCCCGCCCCGACGCCGCCGCGCGCGATTCGCTCCGCGACGCGTTGCGCTCGGCGCGCCGCTGGCGGGACCTGCTTTCGGACGACGAGCGGCGGCGCCTGCTGCTCGACATCGCCCGCGTCGCGCTGGCCGTCGGCCAGGACCTGTTTCCCGAGCGCGGCGTCAACGACCTGGACATCGGCGTCCGCGAAGACGGCGACCCGTGCCCGCGCGAGCGCCTCGCGTTCCTGCAGGGCGTCTGGCCCCGCCTCGCGCGCGCCCTGCACGCCATCGAAGCCGCGCCGCACGCCGTTCTGGCGCCCCGCATGCGCCCCGTCGCCCCGGAGCGCGCCCGCCGCATCACGCCCATGGCCGTGCTCGCCGCCGTGCGCGCCGGCGATCTGACGGCTTCCACGTCCGACGCCGCGCTGGCCCGGCTGCTGGACGGGCGGCTGCCGCGCCGGGTCGCCGAGACCTACGCGGCGCCCTGCACGAACACGCCGGAGAACCGCGCGGTCAAAGCCGCCCTCGCGCACCTCGCCCGCGATCTTGCCGCCCTCTCGGCCCTTGCACTCGCCGTCCAGGCCCCGGACGTCGCGCGTGAGGCCGCCCACCTTCGCGCCCGCCTCCGGGGCCACCTGCGGCGCGCGCCCTGGCGGGACCTGCCGCTCCCGGACGCGCTGCCGGCCCTGTCGCCCACGCTCCGCTCCCACCCGCACTACCGGCTCGTCTACGACGTGTACCGCCGCTACCGGCAGTCGTTCCGGTTCGACTGGGACAACCCGCTCTTCATCCTGCCGGCCCGCGAGACCTGGCTGCTCTACGAATACTGGGGCTTCTTCCAGGTCGCCGACGCCCTCCGGGCCCTCGGCTGGCGCGCCGCCCGCGCCGACGGTTTCTCGCTGTTGCGCTCCGGCCTCACCTTCTCGCTCGCCAGGGGGCAGGCATCGCGCATCGAGTTTTCGGGTCCGGACGGGCAGACGCTGTCGCTGACTTACAACCGCGAGTTTCCGCGCGGCCGGAAGGCGGGGGGTGGGGGATGGCATTCCCGCTCCCACGCCATGCGCCCGGACGTCACGCTGGAAACGTCCGACCGCCTCCTCGTCCTCGATCCCAAGTTCAAGACCTACGCGCGCCCCGGCTGGGAAGCGGACGACATCCACCAGATGCACGCGTACCGGGATGCCATCGCCTGCGGCCAGGCGCGCAACGTCGTTCCCGCTTCCTGGCTGTTGTACGCGGGGCAGGCGCAGAGCGGCAACCGCGCCGTCATCGCGTACCCGGCGTCCACCCCGACGTGCCCGCGGGGTGGGGGAGAAGTCGGCGCGCTGCTGCTGCGCCCCGGGGGCGTCGGCAGCGACCAACTGAAAGCCGTCATCGCCGAATTCCTGTCTGCCTCCCCTTCTCCCACCGCGGAGCGGGATTTATCGGGAGAGGGGACCGGGGGGTGAGGGCCACGTCCTTTGCCCGGGAACGTGGCGGCCCGCCACGTTCCCGGGGATTTCAGCGTATCCTGTGATAGCGCCCGTTACGGATGGGCGGCGCGGAAGGAAACGGAACACCCGGATGATACTCCTCACCACGGACGGCATGTGGGAGAACACCAGCCTCACTATGGACGGCGCGCCGCTGGACGGCGCACGCCTGTACCTGCGCTACACGGTCGAGCGGGACCGGCTCGACCGCCCCCGCGACGCGACGCTGACCGGCTTTCTGGTGACCATGCAGGAGTTCGACCGCGACGCCGACGCACTGGACGCGCCGCTCCAGGGCAGAAAAGGCGGCAGGGGCCTTTTCCCGGGGGAAGTCGAGGTGGAGATCGGCGGTCGCGTCCTTTCCGTCGTCAACGAGTCCCCGAAGTTCGGGGAGGACGTTGCCGCGGGGCTCGCCACGCGCGTCGTTTTGCGCGCCTTCGACACCGACTTAGAGCTGCCCGCCTTCTCCGCCGACCAGCCCAAAGACACCGCGGAGGAGATGATCCCCTTCCTGGTGCGCGCCCTGAGCGGGGAAGACATCAGCGCCCACGTTCAGGAGGTGCTGCTCGACTTCGACTACCCGCGCGACCGCGTGGTCTGCTACGTCTCTCTTATCGAGACGCGCCTGATCAAGCGCGACCGCGTGGTGACCCTGGACCTGATCCGCGACATCCGCAAGCGCCTGCTCGCCGAAGAGCGGCGTGGCGCCGCGGCCGCCGCCAAGAAAGAAGAGAACTTGTGACACGCCCCCTGACAAGGTACACCGTTCTGCTGGTGCTGTTCGCCTCCGTCCTGACCGCCGCGGTCCCCGCCGAGGCGCAGCGCGGCCGTCGCGGCGGCGGCTTTGGAGGGTTCGGCGGGTTCGGCGGGCGGACGCGCGCCCGCCCCTCGTTCCCGTCTTTCCCGTCCCGCCCGCCCGCCGTCGTCCCGCCGAGGCCGACACCGCCGCCACGGGTGACTA
>CADCTO010000312.1 GCA_902805585.1 uncultured Armatimonadota bacterium
TGACACGCCACACAGTGCGCTGTGCCACTTTGCGATCCGTTGACGCACCTGGTAACAGACTCACCTTGTAGGTCTTTCTGCTCTCCGGGCAGAAACGAGCACGCAGGATTGCGGGAATGCGACATGTAGAGCGCGAAGATTCCGATGATGGTCGCCAGTTGCAGGTACAGGATGGCGCCGCCGAAGAACAGGAGCGCGTGGAAGGCGAACCCGGCCAGTCCGGCCCCCACCGGGTACAGGGCGCGCCGGTCCACGGGCCCGTAGGCCTGGAGGAACAGGTAGAGGAGCCCGATGAGGGTCAGGTCGAACGCCGCCAGGACCATCAGCAGGGGTGTGAAAGCGTGTCCATCAGGGTTACGGTTCCTTTATGGAGACAGGCGCCTGTCGGCCCTACGGGACGGCCCTCCACGCGCCCGCACTCCGGCGAAGCGTCGGCGCCGGGAGCACGCCGACGCCGGGGCGGATGTTCGGGGGCGGGAAAGGGTAAGACCAGTTGGGAGTAGCCACGCGCGGGACGAGCCCTCACCGGCAGCGACGCTTCGCCGGGAAGCTGCGTGGCGCACTTCCTGAAAACGGGAGGCGGTCACGCGGAGCGCGCGCATGCGAAAAAACGACCCCCTGATCCTGGCCCACTACATGCCGTGGTTCGAGGCCAAACCGGTCAGCCCGCGGTGGGGCTGGCACTGGACCATGAACGCCTTCGACCCCGAGCAGACGAAGGACGGCGGCGCGCGGCGCATCGCGTCGCACTACTATCCCCGGATCGGCCCGTACGATTCCGGCGATCCCGCCCTCATCGAGTACCACCTGCTGCTGATGAAACGGGCCGGCATCGACGGCATCGTCGTGGACTGGTACGGGCTGTCGGACCTGTACGACTACCCCCTGATCCACCGAAACACGGGCGCGCTTTTCAAGCCGGCGGCGCAGGCCGGCCTGAAGGTGGCCGTCTGTTACGAGGACCAGACGATCCCCCGGCTCGTCGAGCAGAAACGGCTCGCCCCGGACAAGCGCGTGGAGCACGCGCGGCGCGAGATGGACTGGCTGCGCGGGCACTGGTTCGCCGAACCGGCGTACCTCAAGATCGGCGGCAAGCCGGTGCTGCTTTCGTTCGGGTGGGGCGGTCTGAGCGAGCCGGAATGGGAACAGGTCTTCGATGCGCCGGGCAAGGCGCCGGTCTACCTGAGCCAGCACCGGCGGCGCACCGTGGCCGCGGGCACGTTCGACTGGCCGGCGCCGAAAACGTGGCAGGCGAAACTGGACACGTACTACGCCGGTGTCAAGGGCGCCGGGCACGTGTCCATGCCGGTGGCGTTCCCCCGTTTCCACGACATCTACAAAGAGGCGAAGGTGCAGGAGAGCTACGGGAGCGTCCCCGACGACGGGGGCCGGACGCTCATCCGGACGCTGGAGCGGGCCTTGAAGAGCGGCGCCCCCCTGGTGCAGATCGCGACCTGGAACGACTGGGGCGAGGGGACCGTGATCGAGCCGTCCAAGGAGTTCGGCTATCGGGACCTGGAAGCGGTGCAGCGGCTCCGCCGGACGCTGGTCGACCCGGGGTCCGCCGCCCACCCCGGAGACCTGCGGCTGCCGGAACGGCTGTGGCTGCTGCGGGCGCGGCAGGCCCGACAGCCCGCGATCAAGGGCGACCTGGACAGGGTCGCGCGTCTGCTCGCCTCGGCGGGCGGGGCGGCGGAAGCCCGGGCAGTTCTGGCGCGGCTGGAAGCCCTTCCCGGCGGTAAACGATAGCCGTTGAACGAAACCAACGGAGCGAGGCGAGGTGCTAGGATGCGGCCATCAGCGAACCATGCGGGCACGGGCAGTGGCGGCGGTGTGGTGGGTCGGCATGGCTCGCTCCGGGTCCAGGGGAACCGCATCGTCGGACGGGACGGGAAGCCGGTCGTGCTGCGGGGCATGTCGCTCTTCTGGAGCCAGTGGATCGGCAAGTACTACAATCGGGAGACGGTGAACTGGCTGCGCGACGACTGGCACTGCACGATCGTGCGCGCGGCGATGGCGGTGGAGCACGGCGGGTATCTGGAGAACCCCCGGCGGGAAAAGCAGAAGGTCATCGACGTCGTGGACGCCGCGATCGCCGCGGGCGTCTACGTCCTCATCGACTGGCACGACCACAACGCCCACGCGCACACCGAGCGGGCCCGGGAGTTCTTCGCGGACATGGCCCGGCGCTACGCCAGGGCCCCCAACGTGATCTACGAGCCTTTCAACGAGCCGCTGCAGAACCATTCCTGGTCCAAGGACATCAAGCCGTACCACGAGGTTGTGATCCGCGGCATCCGGGAACACGCCCCGGACAGCCTGGTCGTGTGCGGCACCCCGGCCTGGTCGCAGCGGGTGGACGAGGCGGCACGGGACCCTTTGAAGTTCGACAACGTCGCCTACACCCTGCACTTCTACGCGGCGACCCACAAGCAGTGGCTGCGGGACACGGCCCGGCGGGCGCTGGACGGCGGCGTCGCGCTGATGGTCACCGAGTTCGGCACGACGGAGGCGAGCGGGGACGGACGGGTGGACGAGGAGGAGACCCGGGCGTGGTGGCAGTTCACGGACGCGAACCACATCAGCTGGTGCAACTGGTCGGTGGCGGACAAGGCGGAGGCTTCCGCCGCCCTGAAGCCGGGCGCGAGCGAGCGGGGCGGCTGGCCGGACGCCGCCGTCACCGCCTCGGGCCGGCTGGTGCGGGAAGAGATCCGGAGAAAGAACGCGCTCGCGGGCGCCACCGTGCCCGCCGCACCGGTCCCGCCGGCCGGTGACGGCGGGAAACCGTAGGACGCGGCGGGCACCGGCCGGCGGGAGCGTGGACAAGAAAAAGGCCCGGGCCGCTTGGCCCGGGCCTCTCCCCGCGGACGGTGGAGATAGAAAGGTTGTACGTGCTTCTATACCCTGTGAGCCACGTCTCCTAACCCCGCGTCCGTTTTTGCCGCGGTCGCTGACGTGAGAGGCGCCGAGAGCGCGGCGCGGCGGGCGATCGCGCTCACACGTGACGGAGGGTGAACCGGGGCGAAGCGCCTTCTCCCGAAGTCCGTCCTCCTCCCAGCACCTTCCTCCCTTGGCCCCGCCACTCCTGCTTGCCTCCTGAGGTGGTCGTTTCGCCCGGAACACATCTGCAGACAAAAAAGTCCGGCGGGCGCACATCCGTCCCGGCGGGCCCTGGAGAATAGCGCTGCGGTCACCGATGATACGGGTAGCGGTCACGGCCTGCATAGTGCGGGCAAAAAAAAGTCACCCGGCGCCGAAAAAAACATTGTGGGTTTCCCGGCGACTCGTGGCAGAACCTTTGTGAACGCGCATTTACCCAGGAGGAAGTTCATCGATGTCCAACAAGAAGAGCCTGAAGGCCGCCGCCCGCCGCGGTTTCACGCTGATCGAGATCATGATCGTGGTGCTGATCATCGGCATCCTGCTCGCCATCGCGGGGCCCAACTTCGCGCACGCGCGCGACACGTCCAAGGCCAAGACCTGCATCGAGCACCTGCACAAGATCCAATACGCCAAAGAGAATTGGGCGATGGACAACAACAAGGGCGTGACCGAAACGCCGGTCGGAGACGACCTGTGGCCGGCGGGCGGCGACGGCTACCTGAAGCGGGAGCCGCTTTGCCCCTCAGGCGGCACCTACACCATCGGGGACATCAACACCCTCCCCGTGTGCTCGGAAGGGGCCGCGAAGGGCCACGCCCATTGATCGCGGCAGGGTGCGGCGGCGGGCACGGTCAGGAGGACTGACGCCCGCGCGGGGCGAAACAAGGGGTCAGACAACGCCCCGCCCGAGGAGTTCCCGCCGCCATGCCGCGCCACCTCAGCCCGCACCTGCTGCTCGCCGCCACGCTCGCCGCCGGCCCCGGTTCGGCGGCGGCGGCGGCGCCACAAGCCGCGCCCGACGCGGGGACCCTCCTCAAGACGCTCCGCCGCGGCCACCCGCGCCTCCTGGTGCTCGATCCCGACGTCGCCCGCGCCAGGGGGCGGGGCGGAAACGACCCGGTCGCCCGCAAGTACCGTGACGGGCTCCGCCGGGACGCGGAAAAGATCCTCGGCGAGCCGCCGGTCCGGTACGTGCTCAAGGGACCACGCCTGCTCGACCAGAGCCGCCTGTGCCTGCGCCGCGTCTACACCCTGGCGGGCCTGTACCGCCTGGACGGCGATAAGAAGTGGGCGGAGCGGGCGGTTAAAGAGCTGTCCGCCGCCGCGGCCTTCCCGGACTGGAACCCGTCGCACTTCCTCGACACCGCCGAGATGACCCACGCGTTCGCCGTCGGCTACGACTGGCTGTACCCCGCGCTGTCGCCGGAAGAGCGCGCCCTCGTCAAAACGGCGATCGTGGAGAAGGGGCTGCTGCGCGGCAAGGAGGCCTACGAGGGGACCAAGCCGTGGAAGTGGTGGACCGGGGCGAGCCACAACTGGAACCAGGTCTGCAACGGCGGCCTGACGCTGGGCGCGCTGGCGGTCGCCGACGAGGAGCCGCAGCTCGCCGCGTTCATCGTCGCCTCGGCCCTGAAGTCGCTGCCCAAAGCGATGGCCTCGTTCGCGCCGGACGGCGGCTGGGACGAGGGGCCGGGCTACTGGGCGTACACGCTCGACTACACGGTCCCGCTGATCGCGGGGCTGGAAACGGCGCTGGGCTCGGACTTCGGGCTGGCCGCCGCGCCGGGCTTCGACCGGACCGGGGCGTTCCGGATGCACTTCGTCGGCCCGACCCGGCGCCCGTTCAACTACGCCGACGGCGGCGACGGCGTGACCGGCGGGACGCCCGTGATGTACTGGCTCGGGCGGCGCTTCCGGCAGCCGCAGCTCTACGCGGAGGGCGGCGGCGGCGCGCTGGGCCTGTTCTGGTACGAGAAGGCCGACCAGAGCGCGCCCAAGCCCCCCCTCGACGTCGTCTTCCGGGGCATCGACGTGGCCTTCCTGCGCTCGGCCTGGGACGACCCGGACGCGCTGTTCGTCGGCTTCAAGGGCGGCGACAACAAGGCGAACCATTCGCACCTGGACCTGGGCACGTTCGTGTTCGACGCGCTGGGCGAGCGCTGGGCGGCGGACCTGGGCGGCGACGACTACAACCTGCCCGGCTACTTCGGCAAGCAGCGCTGGACCTACTACCGCCTGCGCACCGAGGGCCAGAACAGCCCGCTGCTGGACGCGAAGAACCAGGCGACCGACGGCAAGGCGCCCCTGGTCGCGTTCCTTTCCAAACCCGGGGAAGGCTTCGCGGTCGCGGACCTGACCGGCGGGTACCGGGAACAGGCGACGCGCGTCTGGCGCGGCGTGGCGCTGGTGGACGGGCGTCGCTCGCTCCTGGTGCAGGACGAGTGGGACGCCGCCGCGCCGGCGGGGCCGGTGGAGTACCGGTGGCAGATGCACACGCGGGCGCAGGTACAGGCGGACGGCGCGCAGGCGACGCTGACCATCGGCAGCAAAACGGTCACGGCGCGCGTCCTGTCCCCGGCGGGGGCCACGTTCGCGGCCGAACGTGCGGCCGCACCGGAGCCGCAGAACCAGAACCGGGGGGTCACCCGGCTGGTGGTGCGGCTTCCGGGAAAGGCGACGACGGGTCGCGTGGCGGTCCTGCTGACGCCGCAGAGGGGGGCGGCCGGAGGCGGCGAGCCCGCGGCGGCGGCGGCGGTGGTGCGGCCGCTGGACGAGTGGCGCCGGGAGGCGGGGCCGCTGCCGGAAACGGGCGGCGCGGTCGCTGGTAAAAAATAGTCGGGGGAAGCGGCGGCGGGGCTTGACAAACCCGGCCGGCCGCGCCATACTGGTGAACACTGTTAAGTAAAAGGCTACTGTAAAGATGGGCACCGCGGAGCGGCGGGCTCGGGCAAAAGAGAACCTGCGGCGGGCGATCCTGGACGCGGCGCGCGAGCTGTTCGTGACCGAGGATTTCAAGGCGGTCTCGATGCGCCGCATCGCCGAGAAGATCGAGTATTCGCCCACCACGATCTACCTGCATTTCAAGGACAAGGAGGCGATCCTGCGCTCCCTGTCCGAGGAGGGGTTCGCCCTGCTCAGCGCGCGGCTGGAGAAGATCGACACGCCGGACCCGCTGGCGCGGCTGCGGGAGGGCGGGCACGCGTACCTGCGTTTCGCGCTGGCGCAGCCGCAGTACTACAAGATCATGTTCGAGCTGGAAGACAACCGCGTGGATAAGGAGGACGAAGACTCGATGGCCTACCGGGCGTTCGCCTTCATCCGCCGCTGCGTCACCGAGGGCGTCGCCGGCGGCGCGGTCACGGACGCCGTCCCGGAGCCGCTGCTGTCGCACGTGATCTGGGCAAGCGTCCACGGCGCGGCTTCGCTCGCGCTGGCCGGGCGCCTGGGCATGCTGCCGCCCGAAGCGCACGACAGCTTCTTCGACGCCCTGGTCGAGGCCACGCTGCGCGGCATCCGCAGGGATGGCGGCGCCGGCTGATTTTTTTGCCGCCGACTTAACACTGTACACTATGTGAGGCCTGTTCCGATGAAAGAGGCTGCCGATGAAGACGAACACCGCAAAGACCGCCTGCTACGTCGCCCTGTTGCTGGTCGCGAGCGGCGCCGCGGGCGCCGCGCTCCGGCTCGGCGGCCGCGCGCCGGGCTCCAATGACCCGCCGACCGGGGCCGCCCTCCCGGCGGCCCCGGCGCTGCTGGCCGAGGCGCTCACCGTCGAGTCGCGCTACGTGCGCCCGGAGAACGCGCTCAGCGGGCAGGTGGAGCCGTACCGGGTCGCGACCGTGGCCGCCGAAGTGGCGGGCCGGATCGCGGCCCGCCCGATCGAGCGGGGCGACCGGCTCGGGCGGGGCCAGACGCTGGCCCTGCTCGACGCGGACGCGGCCCGGGCCGCGCTGGATCAGGCCCGGGCCGCGCACCGGCAGACCGTCGCCGCGCGCCGTCAGGCCGAGGCCGACTCCCGCGCGCCCGACGAGATCCCGCCCGTCTACCTCAAGCGGGTCGTCGACGCCGACGAGGTCGCCGAGGTCGTCGCCCGCTGGACCGGCGTGCCGGTCTCCCGGCTGCTCGAGACGGAGGTCGCCAAGCTCGTGCACATGGAGGAGCGCCTGCACCGGCGGGTCATCGGCCAGCACGAGGCGGTCGAGGCGGTCGCCAACGCGCTGCGCCGCTCGCGCGCCGGTCTCCAGGACCCGGACCGGCCGATCGGCTCGTTCCTGTTCCTCGGCCCGACCGGCGTCGGCAAGACGGAGCTCGCCCGCGCGCTCGCGGAGTTCATGTTCGACA
>CADCTO010000313.1 GCA_902805585.1 uncultured Armatimonadota bacterium
GGGAGCAGGGCGGCCCCGATCAGGATGCCCACGATGGAGCCCTCGCCGCCGCGCAGGCTGCACCCGCCCAGAACGGCCGCGGCGATCCCGTACAGCTCGTAAAAGTTGCCGTGCGACGACGGCGAGATGGAGCGGGTGTAGAAGGCCAGCAGGATGCCGGCGATCCCCGCGAGCGCGCCCGACAGCACGTAGGCGCTGGCGATCACGCGTTTGGAATTGATGCCCGCGTAGCGCGCGGCCTCCTCGTTGCGGCCCACGGCGAACAGGTGCCGCCCGTAGACGGAGCGGTGGAGCACGACCCACAGTATCGCCGCGATGACCAGAAGCAGCGCGATGAACCGGGCGATGCCGCGGTAGAACAGCAGGCCGCAAAGGGTGACGATGAACGGCTGCAGGCGCACCTTGGTGATCAGCAGGCCGTGCAGCCAGCCCAGCCCCATGCCCGCGCCGACGACGGCCAGCATGCCGACCCCGCCGGGCAGCTTGCGCTCGTTCAGCAGGATCGACAGGAACACGCCCAGGAGGGCGAACATCGAGCCGACCGACAGTTCGATGCCGCCGGTGATGATGACGATGCCGAGCCCGATGCTGAAGATGCCGTAGATCCCGATCAGGCGCGTCATGTTCTGGAGGTTCACGGGCGACAGGAAGTTCGGGTTGAGCACCGCGACCACCAGGCACAGGACGATGAGCAGCACGAGGATGCCGACCTCTTTGCGCGCCGCCAGGTCGCTGACGCGCGACCGGCCGCGCACGACGGGGATGGTTGCCGACGGGTCCGTCATCGTGTGTGCCTTTCGTCGCCGTTCGCGGCGGCGCCCTCCGGCGCGGCGAGCTGCCCCTGCCCGCCGCCGACGGCGAGCTGCATGACCGACTGTTCGCTCGCCTGGTCGTGGTCGAGGATGCCCGTCAGGCGGCCCTCGTGCATCACGGCCACGCGGTTGCTGATGCCCAAAATCTCCTCCATGTCGCTGCTGATCATCAGGATCGCGACGCCCTCTTTCGCCAGGCGGCGCATCAGTTCATAGATCTCCGCTTTCGCGCCGACGTCGATGCCGCGCGTCGGCTCGTCGAAGATCAGGACCTTCGGCTGGAGCGAGAGCCACCGCCCGAGGACCACCTTCTGCTGGTTGCCGCCGCTCAGGTTCCCGACCATCATCTCGACCGAGGGCGCCTTGACGTTGAGGTCCCGCGCCGCCTTCCCGGCGGCCTGCCGCTCGTCGTCGCGCCGGATGAGCCCCGCGGTCGCGAAGTGGGGCAGGTCGGGGAGGGTCACGTTCTCGCGGATCGTCATGTCCACGACGAGCCCGGCACCGCGGCGGTCTTCGGGGATCAGGTAGACTCCGTGGGCGATGGCGTCGCGCGGCGACCGGATGTGGACGTGCTTCCCGTCTACCGTGATCTCGCCGGAAAGGGCCGCGTCCACGCCGAAGATCGCGCGGGCCACCTCGGACCGACCGGCGCCCACGAGCCCGGCAAGGCCGACGATCTCGCCCGAGGCGACGTCGAACGAGACCGTGCGGCCCGGGTACCGCTGCGTCTGGAGGGAACGCACCGAAAGGCGCGCTGTGCGGTCCGCCTCGCGCGCGTCGGTCACGGTCTGGCGCTCCAGGTTCCGGCCGACCATCAAGCGGACCATCGCGTCATGGCGGATCTCTTCCTTCGCCAGCCCCCCCGCGTTCCGGCCGTCGCGCAGGCCGACCACGCGGTCGGCGATGATCTCGATCTCGCCGAGCCGGTGCGAAATGTAGATGACGCCGACGCCGTGCTCGCGCAGCTCGCCCACCACCTGGAGCAGGCGCTCGGTCTCGGACAGCGTGAGGCTCGACGTCGGCTCGT
>CADCTO010000314.1 GCA_902805585.1 uncultured Armatimonadota bacterium
CGGTGACGAGATCGCGGGCGGCCGAACGCCCGTCCTCTACGTCACTGACCTCGCGTTCGACGCGTTCGACCCAGCCGACCTGTTTGACCTCGCCTTCCTGCTCCGCGCGCCGGAGTACGACCTGCGCGCCGTCTGCCTCCCGCCGGGGGGCGACGGCGACCGCATCCTGGACGCGCTGACGGTACGCGCAGGGGTGGATGTGCACCAGGTCACGGGCGCCGACGGCCTGCTCGCGGCACTGTCCGAGTCGCCCGAACCGCTTAGCCTGGTGGTCGTCGGCGGCTACGGCATGGTAGCCGAGGCGTTGGAGCGCGATCGGGACCTCTTCCGCGCGCGGGTCCCGCGCCTGTTCCTGGTTGGCGGCTATGTGAACGACTATGCGGGCGGCGCGAAAGGCGAACGGCTCGCGTTCAACCCGCGCCTGCGCGAGCAAAACCCCGAGCGCTTCGCGGGGACGCAGGAAGCCCGTACGCGCAGGGAGCAGGCGGGGTTCAGCCGCCTGCTTACTTCCGGCGAAGGAGTCATCTGGCTGCCGCGCGACATCAGCCTGTGGCGCTACTACGCCCCCGGCATCCTGAGCGACGGGGGCACGGTCGCCGAGTTCCTGCTGCGCGAGCTGTTCTTCGCCAACCTGGGCGGCCCTGGGGCGGGCGCGGACCGGTACGATGCCGCCGACGGTCCCGTCCTCCTGTCGGCCCCGCCCGCCTTCCTCCTCGCCCGCCGCCCGGACCCGATGGGCTGGATGCGCCTGTTCCGCGCCGTCACCGCCCGCGTAGAGACGGACCGGAACGGCGTCGTCACGTCCCTCACCACGCGCACCGACCGACCCAATCTTTACGTAGTGGTCGGCATCGACGGCCGCGCGCTGGGCAAGCTCATCACCGCCCGCCTGCGCGACCGCCCGCTCGTGGCCGAGAAGGAGTAGCGGCCCTCACCCCCGCCCCCTCTCCCCTGCTTCCGCTTCGCGGGGGGAGAGGGGGCGGGGGTGAGGGCTTTCACTTCGCCTGTTTCTGGAGCGTTATCGTCGCCAGACCCAGGTCCATGGTCATCGTTCGTCCGTCCTCCGTAAGGGTGCCCACGAAGCTGGCGCCGGCCGTCGAGGCGGGCTGCACGCCGGCTTTCCGGCCCTGGGCGCTGCTGAGGGTCAGCGTGACCTTGTTGTTCTCCTCGACCCACACCACAGGCTGTTCGGGCAGCGGGCCGATCTTGGCGAAGCCTTTGCCGTCCGCGTTCAGCGTGAGCGTCACGCGGCCGACCATTGGCGGGAGATGGATACCGTTCCAGACGCCGACGGCGGGCGAGGTCCGCGCGCAGCCGATCAGCGTGCCGATGGCGAAAAGGATGGTCAGCGCCAGCGCAGTCCCAACGGTTCGCATGGGTACGATCCTCCACTAAGCGGACACGCGGCCGGCGCGGGAGGTTGCGCCACCGGGCGGGAAGCAGGGAGAAGACCCCGGGGCGCCGAATCCTGTGGCATCATGATCGTTGTTGGCATCGACCCCGGCACGCAGACGACGGGCTTCGGCGTCCTCCAGGTGGACGGGAGCCGCCTGCGGCCGCTGGATGTCGGGGTGTTCCTGACGCAGTCCGCCGACCCGATGCCGAAGCGCCTGCTCTCCATCTACACCGACATCAACACCCTGTTGGATAAGTATAAGCCGGACACGGTCGCGACCGAGCGGCTGTTCTTCGAGCGCAACGTGACCAACGCGCTGACGGTGGGGCGTGCCATCGGGGTCGTGATGCTGGCGCTGGCGCAGCGCGACATCCCGTGGGCCGAGTACACGCCGATGCAGGTGAAGTTGGCCGTCGCGGGCACGGGGGCGGCGGACAAGCAGGGCGTGCAGTACATGGTGACCCGCCTGCTGGGCCTCAAGGAGACGCCGCGCCCGGACGACGCCGCGGACGCGCTCGCGGTCGCGATCTGCCACGCGCACTCGTATAAGCTGAGCGGGATCGGTGTCAGCACCCCGGAGGCGCGGGCCCCCCGTAACCGCGTGCGCCGTTAGGGGCTAGGTGCGCCCGGCGGCTACCGCCCGCTGTTCGCGGGCGAGGAGGACGAGCTTTTCCCAGGTCGGGACGCGGGCGCGCCGGGTGAACACGTCGCACCCGTTCTGCTCGATCTTGTCCAGGATGCGGGCGTACAGGATGCGGGCGAGGCGGACGGGCAGGCGGGCGTCGGCGGGGATGTAGCAGAAGCCCTGGTCCGCGCTGTCGTACAGAGCGCGCGTGCGCTCGGCTTGCCAGCGCACCAGTTCGCAAAAGCCTTCCGTCAACCGGCCCTCCGCGATGTCACCTTCGCGCACGTCGAAGCGGCGCAGGTCCTCCAGGGGGAGATAGATGCGGCCCCGCTCCCGCCAGTCCTCGCCGACGTCGCGCAGGAAGTTGGTGAGCTGCATAGCGGTCCCCAGGTCCGCGGCGTGGCGGACGGCTTTCGGGTCGGTCGCGCCGATCAGGTGGCACATCATCAGGCCCACCACGGACGCCGACCCCCAGGTGTAACGCGTGAGATCCTCAAACGTCTCGTAGCGCGAAACCGTCAGGTCCATCTCCATCGCGTCCATGAAGTCGCGCATGTACTGGACGGGGACGCCGTGGCGGCGGGCGGCGTCGGCCCAGGCCGACAGGACGGGGTGCTCGGAGCGCCCGGTCTTGACCGCATCGGCGGTGGCGTCGCGCCACTGGCGCAGCTTGTCGCGCTGCTCGGGGATCGTCAGGCCGCCCGGGTTGTCCACCCACTCGTCCGGGTAGCGCACCCAGGCGTACAGGGCGTGGACGGCGGGGCGCAGAGATGCCGGAAAGAAACAGGTCGAGAAGTAATAGGTCTTGCCGTAGTGCCGATTGACGGCGCGGCAGTGCTCGTAGGCGGCCGCCAGGCCGGGCTCGACGTCGGAAGGGAAGTTCCGGGGGGCGACGGTTTCGTCGGCGGGGCGCAGTGCGCGGGCCGCCTTGTTGCCGCGGCGCAGGCCGGGCGGCAATAGTGTGGGGCTTCCCATATGACTGCGGTTCTTCCTTCCTAAAAACGCCGGAGGCGCGGTGATGGTGATGACGGAGCGGGCGCCCGCCCCCGTCTAACCACCATCAACGAGGAGCGGGGCGTTTTTGTTCCTGCGCGATTCGTTCGGTCACCAGGCGCGCGCCGATGGTGACCAGCGGCAGGCCGGTCCCCGGCGTCGTCGATGCGCCGACGAAGTACAGGTTGTCCACGACGGGGGATCGGTTCGGCGGGCGGAAGAAGCCGACCTGCGTCATGCCGTGCGACAGGCCGAACGCGGCGCCATGGCGAAGGTTGAACTTTTCGCGCCACTCCAGTGGCGTGTAGAGGTGCTCGACGACCACGTGCTTGCCCAGGTCCGTCAGCCGGGCGCGCTCCTCCAGGAGCCGGTACATCTTTTCGGTGAACCGCTCCTTGTCCCGGGCCCAGTCCACGCCCGGCGACAGGTGCGGGATCGGAACGAGCACGAAGATGTTGTCCCCGCCGGGCGGCGCGAGCGACGGGTCCGTGTGCGCCGGGCAGTTCACGTAGAACGACGGGTCCTCGGGCAGCGTCTTGCTGTGGAAGATGGCGTCGAAGTTGGCCTTGTAGTCCCGGCCCAGGAAGAAATTGTGGTGGTGGAGGTGTTCGTAGCGCCGGTCCGTGCCCAGGTACATCATGAACGCCGAGGCCGTGTAGACCAGGCTGTCCAGTTTTTTCTCGGTGTACGGCCCGCGCGCTTCCGGGGGCAGGAGGTCCAGGTACGTGTACGGCAGGTCGGCGTTCGAGAGCACGATGTCGGCGGACTGCAGCGCCCCGTTCACGACCACGCCCTTCGCCTTCCCGCCCTCCACCACGATACGCTCGACCGGCGCGTTCGTGTGGATCGCGACGCCCTTCTCCTCGGCGAGCGCGGTCATCGCGCGGGGCAGGGCGTAGGTCCCGCCCATGGTGAACCACAGACCGTCCTCGGCAAGCTCGGTGTAAGAGAGCAGCGTGTAGACCGCGGGCGCTTCGTAGGGCGAGATGCCCAGGTACATGCTCTGCATCGAGAAGACCTGGCGCAGCCGGTCGTCCCGGAAGTATTTGCTGACGTGGGCGTACAGCTTCTTGGTCGCGCCCAGCGTGTTCAGCAGGCCCAGGTTGCGCGCGGTGAAGAAGTCGGTCGCCTTCAGGAAGCTCTTTTCGACGAACTCGTAGCGCCCGTAGCGGTACTTCAGGCCCGAGTCCCGGAGGAAGTCGTAGTAGCGCGGCGCGACGCCGGGCTCCATCGCTTCGAGCTGCGGCACCATGCGCGCCAGGTCGGAGGAGACGTCCAGAAACGAGCCGTCGCCGAAGCGGACGCGGTAGTTCGGCTCCATCTTGACCATGGTGAGCCGTTCGTCGAAGTCCGCCCCGGCGAACGCGAACAGCTCGCGGAACACGTCGGGCATGAGGAGCAGGCTCGGCCCGACGTCGAACTGGTAGCCGCCGTCAGTCAGGATGTTGCAGCGGCCCCCGACGGTGGCGTTCTTCTCGTAAACGGAGACGTCATACCCCAGGACCCGCAGGCGGATCGCCGCCGCCAGACCCCCGATTCCCGCGCCCACGACCGCAACGTGCATGGGCCTATTATACCTGTTGCGGTTCGGGTTCCGGGTTCGGGGAGCGCGGAGGGGGTTGGGGGAGGGGATCGGCATCGGCATCGGCATCGATGCCCCGGCGGCGGGTGCGTCCCCGGCGTGAACGCCGGGCTATGAGGGAATGTTGCCTGCCTTCGCAGGCGCCCGAGTCGCTTGGCGCCGTGGCGCGCCACACCTTGAATAAAGCCCGCGCAGGCGGGCGCCATTCCCGTCAGCCCGGCGTTCACGCCGGGGCATCGAAGGCCGGTGCGACAACACGCCGTGGCATCAAACGTCGGGGCGGCGACCGCAAGCGCTGGGTCAGCGGGCCTCGGTCAGCGTCAGCTGGCCGGGTGCGAAATGCACCCGCACTGGCCCGTTCCGGCGGACGACGGCCAATGACGGGACGTCCGCGGACGGTCGCTCAACGGTCACAGCATCTTTGAGCATACGCGCGATGTCGGCATCGAAGGCGAAGGTCACGAAGGTGCGCGCCTGCGGCGGGGCGGCGTAGCACCCCTTGCCGCATTTCCATCGGCCATCCAGCCGGGTCTTGCCGTTGGTGAACGCGTGCTGCTGGCGGCTGGACGCGGCGCCCGGCTTCTCGAAGAGGCCGGGCAGCAGGTAGTAGCGATAACCGGGCAGGTACTGCTCGATGAAGCCGTAGGAGAGCGAGGTGGTGAACAGCAGGGTCTCGTCCGGGCCGCCCGCCGCTTTCACGGCCTCGACCGATCGCTCGATAAAGTGGTCGCGTGCCTGGATGGCGGCCACGGTCGGCGTCCCGATGCGGCCGCCGATCAGCTTGGGCGGCCCCAGGAAGACGAACCCCATGTTCGTGACGGCGATAACGGCCACCAGCGGGACGTACGCACCGGCGGGCAGCCCGAACCGGGCCGGGGCGGCGGCGACGCGGGCGCAGGCGAGCACCAGAAAGGGAGCGATGGCGAGCGCGTGGCCGATCTGCTGGACATGGATGAAGGCGAAGAACAGCAGCGCGGGCAGCGTGGCCAGCAGGAGCGCCTGCCCGGCGAGCGACCGGAACAGGTCCGGCAGGAGCCGCTTGCGCCGCGCCGCCGCCGCGAGCGCGAGGAGGGGGAGGCCGAGCAGGCAGGTGAAAAACAGGTAGATGACGGTGGAGCCGCCGTTGACGGCCAGGCGGTGCAGCATGTCGGCGGGGCCGCGCCCGTTCAGCACGCCGGTCCCGCTGACCACGAACAGCTGGTACAGCTCGTCGTTCATCCGTCGGTATTCGGCCAGTCCGCCCGACGACTGGAGCATCGGGACCGCCCAGGCGGCGATGCCCAGGCCGAGCAGTGCCGCGCCCGCGGCGCGCATCCAGAGCGGCGTGCGCCACGTCGCCCACACGATGAACGGCAGCAGGTACAGCAGCGACTGCTGGCGCACGCCCGACGCGAGCGCGAACAGGGGCGGCAACAGCCAGAACACCCAGGCCTCGCTGCGCCGGCGCAGGCGGACGCCGAGCCACACGATCAGGGTCGCGAAAAAACCCTCGGCGATGCGCGGGGAGGCGAGCCCGCTCTGGTACCAGAAGATGGGCCCGGTGAACCCGAACACGGCCGCGATGGCGCCGGTGCGCCGGTCCCAGAGTTCTGCGCCCAGCGGGTAGAGGGCGGCGGCGAGCAGCAGGCCGAACACGAAACTCATGCCGACGAAGGCGAGGTTCGGGTCGTGAATGCCGAGCATCTCCAGCAGGCCGCGCACGATCCGGCCCATCTGGATGTACAGGTAGTACCCCGGTAAGGGCGGCTGGATCAGGCGCAGGTCGTAGTGGTCGAGCGCGCGGACGTAGAGGATCGCGTCCAGGTCGAACAGGTGACGGCTGCGGGTCAGCCAGCGCGCCGCGAGGAGCAGACCGCCCAGCCCGAACGCGGCGAGCACGGCCCGGAGCGGCCAGGTCCCGGGCCGCCCGATGGCCGGGCGGGCGGCGTCCACGGCGGTGATTCTAGACGAGTGGATCACGCGATGCTTCCCATCCACGATGCGGATTCGTAACGGCGAAGTTTAAGGCAAGAATCGTGCTACGGGGAGAGGCTCCCCGGAAATAGTACCATAGGGTGCGCGCACGCTCCAGAAGCAGGATCATGGCATGGGCCCGACAGTCCCGCGCCCTGGTGGCGTCGGGCGCCCCGGCGCGAGCGTCGGGGATGCCAAACGCCGGGATGTTCCTCGACAGGCGTCACCGTTACGTTCCGGGGTCGCCCGGGTATACTGGCTAGTGCGCCTGTGGTGTGGACGCCGCGGCCGGCGTCGTGGTCGCCCCGAAATATTCGCCGCAACGTCCCCGCTGGTATCAATCTTGCTGTACCTTTCCCCTATGTCCCATGTCAGACACACCGAGGTTGGCTCTGCGTCGATCCTGGCCTCGTTTCGCTGCGCCGGGGGCGCACAAGCAACAGGTTGGGGGTCGAATGGTAGCCGTATCGCCGCATAGCGACATCTCCTCCGACGCGGGAAAGAGCGCCGGGGCCGAGGCACGGGCCGACGCGTCCGCCGCGCTGGTCTGGGGCGTGGCGCTGCTCGTCTTCGCCTCGCGGATGCTGTTCCGCTCGCACTACCTGTACCACTGGGACAGCGTCAACTTCGCCTTCAGCCTGATGCACTACGACGTGCGGCTCGCCCA
>CADCTO010000315.1 GCA_902805585.1 uncultured Armatimonadota bacterium
GGCCGCCATCTCGCGGATGAGGGCGACCGTCTCGGGCGCGAGGGGCGGGCGGTGCGCCGGGGCCTCGGCCCCGGACCGTCCGTGCCAGTGCCAGCGGAAGAGCTGGCGATGCCAGCGCAGGAGGGTGTCGGGTTGGACAATCACGAGGGCATTGTCAACTAAAGTCGAGTCGGATGACTCGCCGGTGCTTGGAGGCGTGGAAAGGCGAGGAGGGCCTCGTTACTCAGGCCAGCGCCGGGGTGCCGGTGACCGCCCGCCAGGTGGCGAAGCGCTCGGCTCTGGTCTCGCGGTGGGCAGCGGCGGTCAGGCGGTGGCGACGCGGGCGGAAGTGGGCGGCGATCGGGCCGTAGGCGGCGAGGAAGCGCTGGGCGTGGCCCGGCTCCTTGAAGCGGCGCATCCGCCGCTCCCGCTCCCGCGTGGGCTGGTGGGAATTCTCGGCGCGGTTGTTCAACCCCTGGTGCCGCCGGTGCTCGACGCTCGGGAGGACCGCGCGCATCGCCGCCCCGTAGCTCGCCAGCTTGTCCGTGATCACCACGCGGGGCACGTAGGTGAGCCCTTTGAGTAACTTGCGCAAGAACTTCGTGGCTGCCCGTTTGTCGCGCCGGGCCTGCACCAGGATGTCGAGCACCTGCCCATCCTGATCGACCGCGCGCCACAGGTACTGCTGCGTCCCGTTAATGCTGATGAAGACCTCGTCCAGGTGCCACTTGTCGCCAGGGCGCGGGCGCCGTCGCCGTAATTCGTTTGCGTAGGTCTGCCCGAACTTGCGGCACCACTGGCGCACGGTCTCGTAGGTGACGATCACCCCGCGCTCGGCGAGCAACTCCTCCACGTCGCGATAACTCAGCGCGAAACGGAAATAGAGCCAGATGGCGTGGCCGATGATCTCCGGCGGGAAGCGGTGCCGCATATAGCAGGGCGTCGTGCGCGTTTCTTTCATACGCCGAGTATCGCATGTGGAGCCGTCTCGAGCACCGTCCAGTTATCCTGACAATGCCCCTGTGGGGGGCGGAACGCATCCGCGGCGAACGGCTCAAGCTGGACATCCGCGTGGCCACGTCGACGATTCAGCGCTACCTGCGCGAGGCGCGTCCGCCGCGCCAGGTCGGGCTGCCGTGGGCGACGTTCCTGCGCAACCACGCCCCAGCGATCTGGGCCTGCGACTTCCTCCCGGTCACCGACCTCCTCTTCCGCCCGCTCTTCGCCTTCTTCGTCATCGCGCTCGAGACCCGCCGCGTGGTGCATGTCGGCGTGACGCGCCACCCGACCGACGCCTGGGTGGCCCAGCAGCTGCGCGTGGCCACGCCCTTCGACCAGCAGCCGACCTACCTCATCCGCGACAACGACAGCAAGTACGGGCCGGCCTTTGCCCGCGTCGCTGCGGCCAGCGGGATCGCCGAGTTGCGCACCGCCTACCGTGCGCCCAGGCAGAACGCGGCCTGCGAGCGGTTCCTCGGGAGCGTGCGCCGCGAGTGCCTGGATCACGTCCTGGTCCTGGGCGAGGCGCACCTGGGGCGCATCCTCCGCGAGTATGCACGCTACTTCAACCGCGATCGGCCACACCAGGGCCTGGCACAACGGACCCCCGAAACAGTTACGGCCGGGGCAGCGCGCGGCGAGCAAGGCGGACGAGTGCGCGCAATCGCGATCCTGGGCGGCCTCCACCATGCCTACGCGAGAGCCGCGTGACACCCACGGACCGACTTCTCGGCCAGGACAGGCCTGCTGCACGACTACTACCGGGAGGCCGCCTGAGCCCCAGCGCCTCCTGCGGACGCAGTTTCCGCACGCTACGGGCCGCCGCCCCGAGCCGCCGCGCCGGAATTACCAACCC
>CADCTO010000316.1 GCA_902805585.1 uncultured Armatimonadota bacterium
GCGCGACTTCGCTGCCTTCCAGCAGGAGCAGGCGGGCGAGCACCTCGCCGGTGCCCAGGTGGAGGCGCACGCGCTCCCGATGACGCAAGGGCCGCGGCGCGGTCGCGAGGACAGACACGTGGGCGTCGAAGAGGTTGGTCGCGCCGAGCGTGCCGGGCGGGCACAGCACGGCCCCGCGCTCGATCTGCGTCACCTCGACGCCCGGCAGGTTGACCGCCACCCGCATGCCGGCTTCCGCCGCCTCCACGCGCGCGTTGTGCGTCTGGAGCGTCCGGGCGCGCGTCTGGAGGTTCTGGGGCTGCACGGAGATCGCGTCCCCGACCGAAAGCGTGCCGGCGACCAGGGTCCCGGTCACGACCGTGCCCACGCCGGGCAGCGAAAACACCCGGTCGACGGGCAGACGGAACGGCGCGAGGGCGTCGCGCGGCGTGGAGTCCGCGGCGGCACGGGCGAGCGCGGCTTTGAGCGCTTCCAGTCCCTCCCCCGTCTCCGCCGACACGGCGACCATGGGGGCGTCCGGCAGGGTCGTGCCTTCGAGCGCCTCGCGCGTCATTTCGACGGCCAGTTCGCGCAGGTCCGCGTCCGCCAGGTCCGCCTTGGTCAGCGCGACCACGCCGCGCGTGACCCCGAGCAGCGTCAGGATGTCCAGGTGCTCGCGCGTCTGCGGCATCGGCCCTTCGTCGGCCGCGACCACCACCAGGGCGACGTCCACGCCGCCCGCGCCGGCCAGCATGTTCTTGACGAACCGCTCGTGTCCGGGCACGTCCACGATGCCGGCCTGGATCGGCGGCACGTCCGGGACGGGAGGCGGGAGGCGGAGCTGCGCGAACCCGAGGTCAATGGTCATGCCGCGCGCCTGCTCCTCCTGGAGCCGGTCGGTGTTGGTCCCCGTGAGCGCGCGGATCAGGGTCGTCTTGCCGTGGTCGACGTGCCCTGCCGTGCCGATGATGACGTGCCGCACGGCCGTCGTCCGCGTGTTGCTCGCTGCCATAACCCTATTCTACCGTCTGTCGACCCTGCTCCATCTCCTCGGCGGTCAGGGAGCAGCCGCGCAGTACGGCGCCGGGGGCGCGGCCGAGCAGGACGAAGCCCTCGCCGTCGTCACAGGCGTGCCCGTAGTCCTCCGTCTGGAGGGCGAGCACCGAGTTCAGATTCGCGAGGTCGTAGTGGACCAGCAGCCCGGGCTGACCGGGCGCAGCGTCGCGTCCACTGACCGGGTCGAAAAGGCGGGTCCGCAGCCACGGAGGCCCGACCTTGCGCGGGATGCGGCCGTTCCCCAGAAGATGGTCTCGGAGCGTGGTGTCGTAGAACTGGGACGCCATCTCGCTCATGCCGTATTCGCTGACGCAGTGCGTAGCCGACACGCCCAGACGCCGGGTGAACAGGGTGTAGAGGTCGTCCCGACTGACCTCCCGCGAACGCCCCTTGAAGCCGCCGGTCTCGACGATCCGGCTCCCGGGCGGAAGCGTGATGTTTCCGTCCAGGCCGTCCAGGAAATGAACCCAGGCGAACGCGGTGCCAAAGACGACCGCAGGCGCGCGGAGCGAGCGCAGGGTGTGCACCAGATCGCCCTGCCACCCTTCCCGCCAGAAGAACCGTCCGCCGTAGTCGGCAACCAGTTCCCCGAGCATGAACGAGAGGGACGAATGCGGTGCCTCTTCCGGCGGGGGCATGAGGGCGAGGACGGGAAGTTCCTGCCCGTCGGGGAGCACAAAGCGGCGGTACCCGGAGCGGAGCGACGCGCGGTACAGGTCGAGGGCGGGCGCGTTCAGGAAGTGGCGGCTCGTCTCCTGGCCGGTAGTGCCTGAGGAGTGGAACACGCGCCCGCCCCGTTCCGGCCGGCAGGCGGACTCCGGCGCGCAGGACAGGGCGAAACGTTTGAACGCGGCGGCGGGGGCGGCGGGGATGTCCCGCCAGGACTCGATGCCGTCCGGGGTCGCGCCGCGGCCCAGGCAGAAGGCGCGGTAAGGCGCGTTCCGGGCGTACTGGTAGGAGAAGACCTGCCGGGCGAGCCGGTCGAAGTGCGCAGGGCCATCGTCGGCGCGGGCGAGGAAGGCGGCGATCCCGCCTACGAGCGGTTCCGCGGTCGCGGTCACGTCGCTTTCAGCAGGCTGATCCGGTCGTCGCCGCGCCGCAGGAGGAGGTACTTACCGTCTTCGCTGGCGACGGCTTCCTTGATCACCGGCGTGACCCCCGTTTTGGGGTGGGGCGAGAGCCGCAGGCGCGACACGATGCGCCCGCGCGCGTCCAGGGTGTAGAGCGTGCTCGCGCCGTCCGTGACGGTGAGGCGCGCACCGTCGGCCGACAGCGCGACCAGACGGGGCGAGAAGAACAGGCCGCCCTTCTCCCAGAGCCGCCGCCCCTGCCGGTCGTACAGCGCGACCTTGCGCTCGACCACCTGGCCCGTGTGGTAGGACAGCATCTTCACATAGGTCACGGCGACGAATCGCCCCTGGCGGCTTGTCAGCACCTCGGGATGAAACGCGTCCAGGTCTTCGGCCCAGAGCGCGCGCCCGGTCCCGGCGTCCCAGGCGTGCAGTCGCGCCCCCGTCTCGCGCGGCGCGCGCGCCGACACGCCCACCGCCGTGCTGCCGTCGCCGGAAAGGCATACGTCGAACTGGCGGGTCGGGTCCGATTCGTCGTGCCGCCAGCGCGGCATGCCCTTCAGGTCGAAGGCCGACACGCCCGCTTCCTGCCAGGTCCCGGTCAGGGCCATCGGCTCTTCCGAGGTCACCGCCACCGAGGCGGGGATCCCCGGCGTGCGCCAGCGCGCCTTGGGCGAAACGGTGGGCGTCTCGGCGGTCACCGTGGGGAAAACATAGATGCTCCGCTGGCCCGTGCCGACGACCGCCCGGGCGCCGTCCGCCGAGATCGCGACATCCCATATGGGGCCGTCCACGGAGCAGGACAGCGTGGACGCACGGCTCAGTATCTGGACGGCGGGGCGGACCGGATTCAGCCAGCGGTAGGCGAGGACCGACCCGCTGGGGGTCGCGATCAGGCGGTTGACGCCGGCGGAAGGCGGTTTCTGCCAGAGCGTCCTCCCGTCCGCATCGAGTCGCCGCACGGCGCCTTTCCCGTCCGCCCAGGCCACGGTCGCCCCGTCCGGCGAGAGGTCCATGGCGGCGAGGCCGGGCGCAGGCTTGGTCCAGACTTCCTGCCAGCGCGGGCGGCCGTCCCCTTTCACTTCGGGGGTCTCCGTGGCCGGGGGGGAGGCAGTGGCGACGGCGGGCGCGGGTTCCGTAACCACCCGCACCGCGACCCCGAAGGCCAGCGCCAGCGCGCCCAGAAGCAGCACCTGTCGTATCACGTTGTGCCGTTACCATCGTCGGCGGGGGCGCCGATCATCTTCAGAAAGTAGGTATGCACCCGGGCGTCCCCGGTGAGCTCCGGATGGAACGCGGAGGCAAGGACATTGCCCTGCCGTACCAGCACCACCCGATCCTGGTACCGTCCCAGCACTTCGACGCCCGGTCCCGCTTCGGCGACGTAGGGCGCCCGGATGAACACCCCGCGCACCGGCTCCGTCCCCGCCACCCGCGGGGCGTCGATGTCCGCCTCGAACGAGTCCACCTGCCTCCCGAACGCGTTACGCGCGACGCCGATGTCCATCAAGCCGAGCGTCGACTGCCCGCCGTGCTTCTCGCCGCTGGCGATGGTCTTCGCCAGCAGGATCATGCCGGCACAGGTTCCGTAGATGGGTGTACCCTCCGCGTGTGCCTGCTTAATCGCCGCGTCGAGTCCGTAGCGCGCCATCAGTTTGCCGATCGTGGTGCTTTCACCGCCGGGCAGGATCAGCGCGTCGGCCCGGGCCACCTCGTCCGGCGTGCGCACCAGAAAGGTCTCGCCCCCGGCCGCCTCGACCGCCCGGACGTGCGCATCGTAGTCCCCCTGCATGGCGAGGACGCCGACACGCGGCCGCGGCATTTCCCCGTTATTCACCACCAATGACAATATTCCTTCTTTCGATGCCGGCTTTTGATACCGTACACGACACAGACCCGGCGCTCCGCCTTGTCGGGGAGCGCCGGGTCTGTGTTCCGACATTGGAACGGCTCGCTTTTACCAGCCGCGTACCGCGAGCAGCTCTTTTTCGTCCAGCGTGCGGATGTCGATGCCGACCATCGGCTCGCCCAGGCCGGTCGAGATCTCCACGAGCTTTTCGGGGTCGTGGGCGAAAGTGACCGCGTCCACGATGCGCTTGGCGCGCTCGGCCGGGTCGCCCGACTTGAAGATGCCCGATCCCACGAAGACCGCTTCGGCGCCCAGCTGCACCATCAGGGCAGCGTCCGCCGGGGTCGCCACGCCGCCGGCCGAGAAGTTCGGGACCGGGAGCTTGCCCGTGCGGTGGATCTCCAGCACCAGTTCGTAGGGCGCCTGGAGGTTCTTGGCCTCGGTCATCAGCTCGGCCTCGTCCATCGCCCGGATGCGCCGGATGCCGCCCATCACGGACCGCATGTGGCGGACCGCCTCGACGATGTTGCCGGTCCCCGCCTCGCCCTTGGTCCGGATCATCGCCGCGCCCTCCCCGATGCGGCGCAGCCCCTCGCCCAGGTCGCGGCAGCCGCACACGAACGGCACCTTGAAGGCGTGCTTGTTGATGTGGAACTGCTCGTCGGCGGGGGTCAGGACCTCGGACTCGTCCACGAAGTCAACGCCCAGCGCCTGGAGGATCTGCGCTTCGACGATGTGCCCGATGCGAGCCTTGGCCATGACCGGTATGGTGACCGCCGCGATGATCTCCTTGATCATCTGCGGGTCGCTCATGCGGGCCACGCCGCCGTCCCGGCGGATGTCGGCGGGCACGCGCTCCAGCGCCATCACGGCGGACGCGCCCGCCTCCTCGGCGATCACGGCCTGCTCGGGGGTGACCACGTCCATGATCACGCCGCCCTTGAGCATCTCCGCCAGACCGACCTTGTTCCGCCACGTGGACTTTTCCGTCGCGCCCGCGCCGTTCGCCGTCGCGGTCGTCGCCGCGCCGTTGCTCCCCGCGCCGTTCGCCCCAATTTCTGCCATGATGTCCCGCTTTCTCCGGTAAAAACCGCACCCAAATCGTGCTTATCGGCAGTCATTGTACCGCAGAACTAAGGGGTTTTCAAGGCGAACGGCGCCGACGGAACCGCGTCAGGCGGTTCCGTCGGCGCGGCTCCGGCCGGGTCATTCCGTTTCATCGGCCCTGGCGAGAGCGGCACCGGACCGGTGCCGCTGGCGCGCGACGTACTCCTCGACGTGCAGCAGGTTCTGCTCCCCGGCCCGCTGCACGATCCGCAGCAGGGTGTCCGCGCTCGAGACCTCTTCCAGCTGCTCCGTCACGAACCACTGGAGGAAGTTGCGCGTGGTGTGGTCGGTCTCCTTGAAGGTGAAATCGACGAGCGCGTTGATCTCGCGCGTGACGGTCAGTTCGCCGTCGAGCGCCTTCTGGACCGCTTCTTCGGTCGTGGCGTACTGGCTTTGCGGCGCCGGGATGGTCGGGATCTCGACCCGCCCGCCGGCGTCCACGATGTATTTGACGAACCGCATCGCGTGCTCGCGCTCCTCCTCGGCCTGGCGATAGAAGTACCGTGCCAGTTCGGGCAGGCTTTCCCGATCGAAATGCGCGGCGATGGCGACGTACTGGAGCGAGGCGCCGAATTCGTAGCCGATCTGCTGGTTCAGGGCCGCGTTCATCTGGTGGCTGATAAGCATGGTTGGGTCCTCCGGTAACGGGAAAAGCGCGAACAGTAGCATCTTCAAGACAGTACGCCTACGGTGCCGTGACGCACCATAGCCGGTCGGGCCGCCCGTCAAACGTCCTGGATGGCCGGCGCGCCGACTTTTGTGCCGGGCTCCGGCGCCCCGGTATCATACCCCATGATCTCCTCAGGCGGCGGGCCTGAAGCGCCGCCGCACCCCCAGCCCGACCAAGGCGGCGGCGCCCAGCACGAGGCCGAGTTTCACCGCTGCGGGCAGTGGCTCGGCTCGCAGCGTCAGCGGCGCCAGCACCGGGCGCAACTGGTGGCCAAGCCATGTCAGGCTCGCGACCGGCGGCGCCGCGGTCTCCATGTCCCAGAAGCTCTGCGGCAGTCCCCGCCGCAGCCCCTTCCAGCCGTCGGTCATCGAGGGCAGCAGGTGCGGCGTCCGGTCGATCCCTTCGCCCAACACCACCCCGCGCCCGCCCCGCGAGAGCAGCGCCGCGATCGCCTCGTGCAGCACCGGCGCGTGTGTCCACATGTTGTAGTAGGACACCCGCCCCTCGGTGTCGACCAGATACGTCGGGTCGGCCAGCGTCCCGTACGCCTGGTGCACGGTTCCCGGGAGGTCGTCCACCAGCACCGGCCAGGGGATATGCTCCTCCCGCTGGTACGCCGCGGCGTCCGCCATCTTCTGCTCGAAGCGCGCGTATGGCGGCTCGCCGGGGCCGGGATGCGCCTGGCGCACCACCACGTCGACGAACTGCACCTTTTCTCCCCAGAGCGCGTGCAGCTTCTTCAGCGGCTCGACCGAGCCGTTGGTGATCGGTCAGGTGTAGGAGCCGAAGTGCAGCAGGACCGGCCTGCCGCGCAGCTCCGACAGGCGCAGCGGCCCGCCGCCGCCCCCGGCGCGCGGCAGCTCGAAATCGGGCGCCGCCTGGCCGGGCAGGATGCCGCGCTTTGCAATGGTTCTTTGCGCGTCCTGGAGCAGGTGCCTGGTGCGGAAGTGCGTGTAGTTGTATTCGCCGACAGGCTCTTTTCGTGTCAGCGCGGCAAAGCGGCGTTCGGCCGCCTCGGCGGTAGCCATGTTCGTTTCCCTTTCGCGGCCCTGTGGCCGCCCCGGGGCTTTCTTACCCGGATGCGCGGCCGGCGGTCACGCGGCGCCGCGCCGCGCCGGCACGTTGCGCCAGGAGCGCGAGGAAGGCCGCCGCTACGCGCAGGAGGGGCGGCCGGAACCGCCGAATAGATACCGGGGCCGGCCCCCCTCGGCCTCCTCCCCGGAGCATCGGGCCTCTCCGCGGGAGGCAGGCAGGAACGGGCGGGCGGCCGCGACCGTTGGTCAACATCCTTGAGGGAGGCTGTGGAAATGATGGGACGCATCGGAATGATGGGACGCATCGGCGGGAGAAAGAAAGCGTGGTGCCTCGCCGCCGGCGGCGTCGCCGCCGCCGGCGCCCTGCTCGCGCCGCCCCTGGCCCTCACCGGCTGTAGCGGCGGCGGCGGCGATAACGTGGCCAGCATGCGCGCGAGGCTGGACGGCC
>CADCTO010000317.1 GCA_902805585.1 uncultured Armatimonadota bacterium
CGTCCACGCGGGCCGGCTGTACATCGCCCCGGGCGCGCACGCCCGCCACCTCGATGTGCTTCCCACGGCCGAGCGCTTCATCGCGGCCTTGAAGCGGGACCCGGCGCTGAGCCGCTTTTCGGTTTCGCTGGCAAAGGAGCCGCCCGCCATCACGCCCGCCACGCTCCAGGGCATCACGGGCGTACTTGCCGCGTTCTCCACGGTGGCCACCCCCACGCTGGAACGGAACAAAAACATCCGGGTCGCCGTCGAGTCGGTCAACGGGACGCTCCTGCTCCCGGGCCAGACCTTTTCGCTCAACGATACGGTCGGCCCCCGGACCGAGGAGCGCGGGTTCGGCGTCGCGACCGTGTTCGTGAACGCGCAGCCCGTCGACGGGGTCGGCGGGGGCATCTGCCAGGTGTCCAGCACGCTGTTCAACGCGGTCGCGCTGGCGGGCCTGGCCATCCGCGAAGTGCACGCGCACTCGCGCCCCGTGAAGTACCTCCCGCCGGGCCGCGACGCGACGGTCTCCTGGGGCGAAAAGGACCTGAGGTTCACGAACAACACCGGCGCCCCCGTCTACATCGACTACCGTTTCCGCGACCGCCGTCTCCACGCGACCGTCTACGGCAGGAAGAACGGACACAGGTTCACCCTCCTGCCGCGCGTGCGTGAGCGGCGTCCCGGCCACGTCACGGCACAGCTGTACCGTTTGACCTGGGACTCCGGGCGCGTGGCGCGCAAGGAGCAGCTCTACGATCACGACTACCTGTGGGAACCATAAGGCCGGGATAGCGTCACGAGTTCCGTGAACCCGCGAAACACGAAGTACACGCAGGGGGCGCCGCCGGCGGCGCCCCCTTTGCCTGACGAGACCGCCGTCTCCGCCCCGGAAGCCGAAGCCGCCGCCGCGGAGGCGCCGCGGGCGCAGAACCCCGGGGCGGCCCGCGCCGACATCCTCCAGGGAAACGTGCACGCCGGGGTGTTCCGTGTCGCCCTTCCGTCGGTCGCCACGATGCTGCTCCAGACGACCAACGGCTTTTTGGACCGCTTCTTCGTCGGCGGGCTGGGACCCGACGCTCTGGCCGCGGTCACGGTCGCGATGTCGCTGATGTTTGCGCTGATGTCGGCGGCGATGGCGATCTCGGTCGGAACGACCGCCCTGGTCGCCCGGTTCGTCGGCCAGGAGGCGCCGGAGGAAGCCGAACGGGCCGCGCAGCAGTCGCTCCTGCTGGCTGTTGTGGCCGCGGTGGTGGTGGGCCTCTTCATGTGGATGATCCGGCCCTACCTGCTCGCCGCCCTGGGCCTGGAGGCTCGCCCGCGCGACCTCGCGCAGAGCTACCTGAACTGGGTGATCCTCGGGATGCCGTCGCTGTTCGGGATGCTCGTGCTGAACGGCGTGTTCCGGGGCCTGGGAGACACCGTACGCCCGTTCTGGGTCTCGCTGGGCGCGAACGCCGTCCACGCCTTCGGGAACTGGCTCCTGATCTTCGGCAATTGGGGCTTCCCGCGCATGGGGCTGTCCGGCGGCGCCCTCGCCCTGGTGACATCCCAGGTGGTGGCTTTTGGCCTGTACCTGTACTTTCTGCGACGGTCTTCCCTTTCGGGAGCGCTGAAGCGGCAGGGGTGGCGACCGGACTGGGGTTGGTTCTGGCGCATCGGGCGCATCGGCCTGCCGGCGTCGGCGCAGCAGCTTCTGCGGGTCGGCTCGATGCTCGCTTTCCAGGGCATCCTCGCGCGCACCGCGGCCGGCAGCGCGGCGGTCGCCGCCCTCGGCGTCGGGCTCGTCTCCGAGTCCATCGCCTTCATGCCGGGCTTCGGCTACAGCATCGCCGCCTCGGCCTTCGTCGG
>CADCTO010000318.1 GCA_902805585.1 uncultured Armatimonadota bacterium
CCCGGGTCGCGACGGGCTCGCCGCGCCGCCCGTGGCGCGGGCCTACGGTTCGGGCTTGTAGTCGCGCCAGAGCCAGCGCAGCGAGTCCGGCAGGATGGCGCGGCCGTGCGCGGGGCTGTGGAAGCCGTTGCCGTAGACGAACGTGTGGTCGTAGCCGGCGTAGGCGAGCGCCTTCTGCATCTCCTGGTTCGCCAGCGGCCAGTTGCCGTGGGCGTTGTCCAGGTCGTTCGCGCCGTCCTGGAGGAAGACGCGGATCGGCTTGCGCGGCATGGTCTTGCGGATCAGGGCGGGGTAGTTGTGGCCGCCCTCGCGCAGCGTCGGCCCGCTGGCGATGTTGGTGAACGACCCGATCCACGAAAGCACCTTGGAGAAGGCGTCGGGGCGCTGCCAGGCGGCCGTGAAGGCGCAGATGCCGCCGCTGCTGGCCCCCGAGATGGCGCGGCTCGCGGCATCCTGGCGCAGTTTCACCGTCTTTTCGACCTCGGGCAGGATCTCTTCGAGCAGGAAGCGCGCGTACTGGTCCGAAAGGGTGTCGTACTCGAACGAGCGGTTGCTGCCCGCGCGGCCGTTGGGGTTTGCGGGGATGCGGTTCCCCGGGTTGATGAAGACGGCGACCGTGACCGGCATGTGCCCCTTGGCGATCAGGTTGTCGAAGACGGTGCCGACGTAGTTCTGGTAGGCGCCGCCGTCCTGGAAGACCATGACGCAGGCGGGGTTCTCCGGCCTGTACTGCGCGGGCACGTAGACCCACCAATCGCGCTCGGTGTTCGGGAAGACCGTGCTCTTCCAGGGCGCCTGCTTCGTCACGGTCCCCTTCGGCACGCCGGGCTGCTCGCGGCTGTCGGGGTGCACGTCGTAGGCTTCCAGGTTCCGCTTCTCGCCGACCTGCTTCCCGTCCACCTGGTAGCTCCAGCGCATCGCCGCGCCGTCGGGCAGCGTCGCGGCCGCCGCGTACACGTCGGTGTCGCCGAGCCGGTTCAGCGCGATGGCGAGCGTCCCGTCCTCCGAGACCACCCGCGGGGGCTGCCGCGCGCCCGGCGCTTCGAGGGCCCACGCCACGTCGCGCGCGTCCTGTTTGGCGTTGGGGCCCCGGGCCAGCGCCTCCTTGCCGAACCACGCGCGCACCCGCTCGGCGAGCTGCATCGCTTGCGCGCCGGTCGGCCGCGCCGCCAGCGCGCTCTGCAACGCCTTCGGGTTCAGGTCCTGCGCCGTCACCGGACCCGCCGCCGCGCCCGCCGTCACCGCCAGCACCGCCAGCGCCGCCGCCCGCCGCCATCGAACTGCCATCGTCCGTTCCTTTTCCCGTGCGCTCCGTCGTCGGGCACACCACCACACAACGATTCGGCGGGCAGTCGCCGCCTTCCTGCCGGCGCGCCGTCCGGGCGGCGGGGCCGCCCCCGTTTACCGCGTCGTGCCCGCGGGGAATCTACCATCGGCCGTGCCGCCGCGAACGATACGGCGATTCCCCGCCGATACCACGAGACGCTTTTGTTCCCCTACCGATTAGCCGCCATCGATCTGGACAACACCCTGCTCGGCCCGGACAAGCAGATCAGCCGCGCGAACGCCGCGGCGGTCGATGCGCTGCGCCGTCGCGGCGTGCGCGTGGTCCTGGCGTCCGGGCGCCGCCACGAGAACATGCTCCGCTTCCACCGGCAGCTCGACCTGGAAGGGCCGATGGTCTCGTGCAACGGCGCCCTGGTGCAGCACGTCGAGACCGGCGATGTCCTCTACGAAAACCTCGTTTCCGCCGACCTGGCCGCCGAGGTCCTGGCCGAGGGCGAACGGCTCGGCATCACGCAGAACTACTACCACACCGACGGCCCGCTGTACGTCCGGGAGCGCACCCGCTGGACGGACCTGTACCAGCGTCGGACCGGCAGCGACGTCACCGTCTACGGCGACCTGACCCGGCTCGCCGGCGACCGGCCGCTTAAGATCATCTGGATCGACGCCCCGGAGCGCATCGCGGGACTGCTGCCGGAGATGGAGGCGCGGTACGCCGGGCGGCTTTACGTCACCACGACGGACGTGGAGTACCTGGAGTTCATGGCGCCGGGCGTGAACAAGGGGGTCGGCGTGGCGGCCGTGGCGCAGAAGTTCGGGCTGGCCGCGCCGGAAGTGCTCGCGTTCGGCGACGCCAACAACGACGTCCCGATGCTCGAATGGGCCGGACTGGGCGTCTCCATGGACGCGGCGCAGCCCGCCGCGAAGGCAGCGGCGGACCGCATCGCCCCGCCCGGCGACCCCGAAACCGGCTTCGCCCGCGCGGTCGCGGCGATCCTGAGCGAGGCGGCCGGCTAGTTCTCGCAGCGGAACGCGGCGTACGCGTCGGCCGCGACGGGCCGGGGCGGCGCCTGCGCCGCGGCGGCCCGGTGGAGTTTGATGACCTCGCGCCGCAGCACCTCTTTTTCCGCGGCCAGGCGGGCGGCGGTGTCGGTGTTCTCCAGAAGCGCCTGCTTCTCGTCGTTGTCGAGCGGGAGCATGCAGGCGGCGGCGAACGAGAGCTGTTCGGGCTCGTCCGGCAGGTCGAAGGTCTCGATGGGCTGGCCCGCCAGGGCGAGCGAGCGCGTCAGGAAGTCGCGCAGGAGTTTGTGCACTTCGTCGGCCAGCGGCACGACGAGCGCGGCGTCGGAGGGCGCGTCGCGCAGGCTTTGCGTCAGGCCCGTGCGGTACGGCAGCGATTCGTCCGTGCGCAGGATGCGGAACCGCTCCCCCCCCACCACGAGGATGTTCATGCGGCCGTCGTGGAGGCGCTCGACGTGCGAGATGCGGGCGGTGCACCCGACGGCGCGCGTGGTGGCGGGCCCGCCGCCCTCGGCCACGCCGCTGGTGATCAGCACGACGCCGAAGGGGCGGTTCTCCTGGAGGCAGCGGTTGACCATCTCCCGGTACCGCTCCTCGAAGATGTGCAGCGGGAGCGGCATGTGGGGGAACAGGACGGCGTCCAGCGGGAACAGCGGGATCTCGGCAACGGGTGGTGGTGTCTGAGCCGTTTGGAAGCGCTCCACGGACGGTCTCCTTTCCACGCGTCAGCGCCCCCCATCTTCAACGAGGGTGGCGAAATTCTTGTCGATCCCGTAGTCGATGAACTGCTCGCAGGTCTGCGGGATCGGGGCGCTCTCTTTCATGGCGCTGTTATAACGCCGGGTGACTTCCTGGGCGAAGGCGAGCGGCGTCATGGCACGCACGAACGCCCCCTTGAGGAAGCCGAGTTCGGCCGCGACGCGCTTCTGCATCGAGGCGACCACCTCCTCCGCGCTCTGGCCGGCGACGACCTCGTCCACCTTCATGCCACCCGCTTCGAAATGTACGTGCAGTTTCACGCCCGCCTCAAGCCCCTTTCGCGTCTATTATAGCCACCGGCGCTTGACGGGCGGCCGGAAAATCCGCTATCCTTCCCGCACACACTCGACGGCGGAGGCATGGTGGTCATGGCAGATCGATATCTGGCGCTGGACATGGGCGCGGAGAGCGGGCGCGGCGTCGTGGGCACGCTGGAGCAAGGGAAACTGCGTCTCGAAGAGGTCCACCGCTTCCCGAACGGCCCGGTGCGCATGGGCGACACGCTGTACTGGGACCTGCCCCGCCAGCACCAGGAGCAGCTGACCGCCATCGGCAAGGCGCACGCCGGCGGCGCCCTGTCGGCTATCGGCGTGGACACCTGGGGCGTGGACTTCGGGCTGATGGACGCGCGCGGCGGGCTGATCGGCCTGCCCGTCCACTACCGAGACGCGCGCACGAACGGCATGGTCGAGCGGGTGTTCGGGCGCGTCCCCCGCGCCGAAGTCTTCGCGCGCACCGGCATCCAGACCATGCAGATCAACACGCTGTTCCAGCTCGCCGCCCTCGCCGAGCAGTCGCCCCGACTGCTCGACGCGGCCGACCGCCTGCTCTTCATCCCGGACCTGTTCCACCACTTCCTGTCCGGCCAGACCGACGCCGAGTTCTCCGACGCGACCACGTCCCAGATGTACGACCCGCGCGCCGGCGACTGGGCGCGCGGGATGCTGGAGCAGGCCGGCGTGCCGACCCACTTCCTGCCGCCCGTCGTGCCGCCGGGGACCGCCTGCGGGCCGCTCCTGCCGCACGTCGCCGAGGCCACGGGCGCGGGCGCGGTCCCGGTCATCGCGCCGGCGGGGCACGACACCGCCTGCGCCGTCGCGGCGGTGCCCGCCGAAGGCCGCAGCGGATGGGCCTACCTGTCGTCGGGGACCTGGTCTTTGCTGGGCGTCGAAGTGCGGGAGCCGGTCATCAACGCCGAATCGGAAGCGGCCAACTTCACCAACGAGGGCGGCGTGGAGGGGACGTTCCGGCTGCTCAAGAACATCGGCGGCCTGTGGCTCGTGCAGGAGTGCCGCCGCGCCTACGCGCGCCTGGGCGACGACCGCCCGTACGATAAGCTGACGCGCCTCGCCGGGGACGCGCCCGCGCTGGCCGCCTTCGTGGACCCCGACCACCCGTCCCTGCTCGCGCCGCCGGACATGCCGCGCGCCCTGCGCGAACTGTGCGCGGCGACCGGGCAGACGCCCCCCGAGGGCGTGGGAGCGACGATCCGCTGCGCCCTGGATTCCCTCGCGTTGAAGTACCGCTGGACGCTGGAGCGCCTGGAGCAGATCACCGGCGAACCCGTCCACACGCTGCACATCGTCGGCGGCGGCACGCAAAACACGCTCCTGAACCAGCTCGCGGCCGACGCGACCGGCCGTCTCGTCAAGGCCGGGCCGGTCGAGGCGACGGCGGCCGGGAACGTGCTCCTCCAGGCCATGGCCCAGGGCCGCCTCGGCTCGCTCGACGAGTTACGCGCCGTCGTCCGCGCGTCGTTCCCCATCGACACCTACGAGCCCGCAGCCGCCGACAAGGCAGGCTGGGACGATGCCTACGGACGCTTCAAGGCGATGCTGTGAAAAGCCCCCTAACCCCCCGTCCCCCTTCCCCCGGAGAAAAGGGGGTGCCTGTCACCGATCCAACTCCCGTTCGGCGCGAAGCAGCACCTGGCCTCGCCCCAGGCACCCCCTTCCCTCGGAGGGAAGGGGGACGGGGGGTTAGGGGGCGTTGACCACCCTCGCCACCGCCATCTCCCTCCTGGACTCGTGGTTCGATTTTAGCGCGTTTCCCGACGACGAACCCAACGGCGTCACCACCACGGGCGAGCCGTCGCGGAGCCTGCGCCGCATCGGCTACGCCGTCAACTCGTCCTTCGAGGTGATCGACGACGCCGTGCGCCAGGGCGTCGATTTGCTGCTCACGCACCATGGGCTCGGCGAGCAGGAACATCCCGAGTTGGCCCACGAGAAACGGGGGAGGCTTCAAAACGTCGGCATCACGCACTACGTCTGCCACCTGCCCCTGGACTGCGCGGGCGGCTTCGGCACGGCTTCCACGTTGTGCGCCCTGCTGGGGGTCCGGGAGGAAGGCGCGTTTCTCGACATCGGCGGCGGGCACCGCGCCGGGCGGTTCGGCGTTCTGGAACCGGCCGTCACGCTGAACGCCTTCGTCGCCCGCCTGTCCGAGGCGCTGGGCGTCGCGCCCTACGTCCTGCTCGGGTCGCCGCGGGTGCGGCGCGTGGGCGTCGTCACCGGGGGCGGCGGGAACACCACGTATCTGGAGGAGGCGCGCCGGCTCGGCTGCGACACCTACGTGACGGGCGAGGGAAGCCTCTACACCAAGCTCTACGCCCGCGAAACGGGCTTGAACCTGCTGCTCGCCACGCACACCGCGTCCGAACGGCCGGGCATCGAGGCGCTGGCGAAGCGCTTGGCCGGCGCCTTGCCCGGCGTGGAGGCCGTCGGCCTACGGGAGACGCCGTTCGAGTAAGGTCAGCCGCTCCACGTTCCGCGGACCATCCCTCCCGTCCCCAACACGCGGGAGCGGGTGCCGGCGTCCCAAAGCCCGTACCGGTAACGGAGCGTCACCTTCTGATCTCTTCCGGGAACATCGAGCAAGGGACCGGCTTGCCGTCCATCGTGCAGGACTCACCGGGGCGGTCGCCTGGGAAGCCTCCGCCATCAGGCCGTCCCCGTGGGGCGAGCAGGCCACCGACGACTATCGACAAGAGGATCATCGCAATGGCAACGGCGACTACCAGGGACATAGAATTGTAACCGCCACCCCAAAGGTTCCGCGCCTGATTGCGTTTCTCGTGCTCTGCCAGAAAGGTCCGGGAAGCGTCCCAATGGCCGGGCGCCCAGGGGGCTGCCTGCGTGTCCACGTTCTGCACCTGGCGCGTCTCGGCTTCCGCCCGCACGCGCCGCGCCTCGGCCTCGGCCAGGCGCGCCTCCGCTTCCGCAAGGCGGGCCTGGGCTTCCGCGCGTTCCAGCGCCGCGCGGCGGTTTTCTTGCTCACGCCGCGCCGCGCCGACGCGGCGTGTACGTACTTCAGCCAGAAGACGCTGCGCTTCCCCGACGCTGATGTCGAGGCCTTCGGCCACGTCTGTCGTCGTGGCGGGCGCGTCGGCGCCGCCCGCCACGACGTGCTCCCGGGTCCAGAGCGCGATGACGTCGCGCGCCTCTTCGTCGGTGATGCGCTCGCCCCGCAAGGTCCCGTCGTGGATCAACTGTTGTCGGTTCATGGACACCCCGTGCAGATAGAGTTACCCGGCCCAGGCACAGACTCCTCTACGACGGTCGGCGGCGCATGCCGTGGAAGGAGATCGCCGGCGTGGACTGGGGCCGCGACACGGTGGTGTGGCACACGGTCGAGGCGCCCGTCGGCGGGCTGGTCAACCCACAGGGGCGCCGCGTCTACCTGTACAGCGGCGGCTGCTACTTCGGGTTCTACGCCGTCGGCGCGCTCGTCGAGGACGGGCGGGGACGGCTCGTGAACGTGAGCCGCGGCGACCACTTCGTCCTTCGCTCCGACCCCGCGCACGAGTTCCATGCGCCGGGGCACTGCGCCTGGTTCCGCACGGCGGACGGCCGGGACTTTCTGATCGCGCACGCGCGCTACGGATCGCCCACCGCGCCGCGGAACGCGACGATCGTCGAGCTGCGCTGGGACGAGTCGGGGCGGCCGTACTGCCCGCCGCCGGCGGAGCCCGAGGCTGCGAGGCGGAACGGACGCGGTCTCCGCGATGACGCGTGAGCGCATGCCACCTGCGGCACACGCGCCGCCACGCCGCCCGCCCATGACGACCGCCCTAGTCCTCCTCGCGCTCGTCGCGGTGATCGCCGCGCTCCTGGCGGTGTGCTGGGCGCTGATGATCCG